>JAZUKG010000036.1:0-7667 GCA_045643145.1 Lachnospiraceae bacterium
AAAAGGGAGATAAAAGGTATGACTATTTCAACCGAAGATTTACTGAAAAGTATCATGGAAAGCTTTGACAGAATTGATTATATCAAGGTCGAAGATATTCCGAATATTGATTTATATATGGATCAGGTAACTACTTTTATGGATGCTAAAATGAAGCAGACCACACGTTATCCTGGGGAAGATAAAATCCTGACAAAAACCATGATTAACAATTATGCCAAGAACGATTTACTTCCGCCGCCAATCAAGAAAAAGTATTCCAAAGAGCATTTGCTCGTTTTGATTTTTATTTATTATTTCAAAGGTATTTTGTCTATCAGCGATATTCAAAAGCTGTTAGAGCCATTGACAGAGAGATTCTTTCAAAAGGACGGAGATGTCACACTTTCTGATATTTATGAGGAAGTATTTTCTCTCAAGCCGGAACAGGTAGAGACTCTGAAAAAGGATGTGCAAAAGACCTTTATGGATGCGGAAAAGACCTTTCAGAATGCCAAGGGCGAGGAACAGGAATTTTTACAGAAGTTTGTTTTCATCTGTCTGTTAGGTTTTGATGTATATGTAAAAAAACTTTTGATTGAAAAACTGATTGATCAGATGAACACAGATTTAAAGGATCAAAAAGATTCAAAATCCAAGAAATAAAATCCAAGAAATAGGAGTTTATATGCCAAATTCAAGGGTAATTGTATTGGATCCGGGACACGGCGGCAGCAACCAGGGCCTGAATTATGAGGGTTTTTTGGAAAAGGATATGACTTTGGCTACTGCAAATGCCGTAAAAGCGGAACTGGAAAAGTACGAAGGCGTTGAGGTTTACATAACAAACCCAAACAAAGAAGATATGTCTTTGGAAGCCAGAGCTGAATATGCGAAATCTAAGGGGGCTAATGTTGTCATCAGCCTCCATTTTAATATGTCCGAAGAACATACCATGTACGGAAGTGAGGTATGGATTCCGAGTAAGGGTCTGGGATATTCTCAGATGCATGCTCTGGGAGATATCTTTTGTGATGAGTTTGCCGAGCTGGGTTTGACGCAGCGCGGTGTAAAGACGAGGCTGAATGATCGAGGCACGGACTATTACGGTATCATTCGTAATTCTACGGCAAAGGGTATTCCGTGTATTTTGGTCGAGCATGCGCATGCGGATCATGTGATGGACAGAGCCTTTATAGACAGCGAAGAGGCTATGCTCGCATTGGCCAAGGCAGATGCCACTGCGATTGCCAAATATTTCGGATTAAAGAGTAAGGACCAGACCATTGATTATTCGACCTTTGTGAAGAATGGTTATTTTGCACCGGAAGCAGCCATCGGAAGTGACAGCACGCAGCCGTATGATGCTGTGATGGTATACAGAAACATGGGAGACAATCAGGAGCACTATTTTGAAATCAGTGCCAAAGAGGATGAAAGTGACCTGGTATATTATGAGTATTCGCTGGACGGCGGAGAGACCTGGTCAGAGCTTTTACCGTTTGAACGCGGACAGTCTTCGATGAAGATAAAAATTGATGAAATCAAGGGAAGCAGTCAGGTAATGGCCAAGATATACAACGGACATTTTCTGAGCGGAGAGACCAATGTGTTGACCTTTGAGCCAACCAGGGAGCAAAATCCGAGACTTCCTGCGGCTTTGGAAGAGGAAAGCAGCTTTGAGGCCTTATTGGAGGAACTCAAAGCCTGTGAAGCAGATGAGCAGGCACAGATTTCGAAAAAACTGGAAGAAATTGAAGTGCAAAATGAAGAAAATATGCGTCTCATGGAGGAAAAGAAGCAGGCCATGAAGGTGCCGACCCGAGTGGGCTATTTATCGAGCGGCTTTCTGTTATTCCTTTCAGTCATTTTATTTGTCGCATGTTTCAGTACGAAAAAATATGCAAAAAATCAAAAAGAGAAAAGAAGAGCAATTTCATTCTTTTTTGCAGGGTTCGTTTGTGTTATGATAAGCGTCGGTGGATTTGCGGCCAGCTATGCCGGCTCTCAGAGCTATCTTAGCGTAGCTTCCAATATCAGCGATGCAGAAATGGCGCAGATTAAAACCAATAAATCAGCCCAAAAGAGAATGGAAGTAGAGAATAATCTGGCTAAAATCAGAGAAGAGCTGGTCGGTTTGAATGAAGAAGAGGATATCAGACTTAGAGACATTATGTTAACTTCTGACGCCGGCGATGAAACACTTCTCGTAACCAAACCGGAAGTTCCGATGGTTACTATTTATGATATTGCAGAGGGCTATATGCAGCTGCCTTTGCTGGAATCAGTAGCCAAAAATCCATACAGACTGGACAGGTTTACCGGTGAAAATTTGACGAAAAGCTATCAGGACGGAAATGTAAATGCGACACTTGGTATTGATATTTCCAAGTTCCAGGGAAATGTTGATTTTGCCCAGGTGAAAGCTGCAGGTGTTGAGTTTGTGATATTAAGACTGGGCATCCGCGGTTATACCAGCGGAGAACTGAAAATGGATGAACGCTTTGAGGAATATGTAAGCGGTGCACAGGAAAACGGACTCAAGGTCGGTGTTTACTTCTTTTCACAGGCGGTAAACGAAGCAGAAGCAGTGGAAGAAGCAAAATATGTATTAAAGGCAATTGAAGGAAAAGGCATCAGTATGCCGGTTGTTTTTGATACAGAGCCGATTCTTTACGATAGTGCCAGAACCGATAATTTAACCTCGAATCAGCTCACTGCAATTACGAGAGCATTCATGGAGGAAATTAAATCAGCCGGTTATACACCGATGATTTATGCAAATTCCAAGAGACTTTGCAGGGTTCTGCATTTGGATAAGTTGACTGAATATCCGGTTTGGCTGGCAGATTACAGAGATGTTCCGGATTATCCGTATAGCTTTAAGATGTGGCAATTTACGGAAAAAGGCAGTGTTCCGGGTATTGAAGGAAACGTAGATATCGATTTATATCTGGAATAGATGACCGGCAGTAAATCAGACAGATGATTCAGTCAGAAAGGCAGTAAAAAGTGAGAGATAATTTAACACAGTCTGACATCAAAAAGATGGAAGAAGAAATTGAATACAGAAAGCTGGAGCTCAGACCAAAGCTGTTGGAATCTGTTAAGGAGACCAGAGCACACGGAGATTTAAGTGAAAACTTTGAGTATCATGCAGCAAAGAGAGAAAAGAATAAAAACGAAAGCCGCATTCGCTATTTAGAGAGAATGATCAAGACTGCAAATGTCATCAGTGATGAGTCAAAAAGCGATGAGGTCGGAATCAACAATACGATTACGATTTATATTCCGGAGGATGACGCAGAGGAAGAATATCGTATCGTGACGACGGTCAGAAGCAATTCGCTCAAAAATTTAATCAGCATTGAATCACCTCTGGGCAAAGCTCTGATGGGACACAAGGTCGGAGATGTGGTTACCATCAAGGTGAATGATGCGTATAGCTATGAGGCTGAAATTCGAAAGATAGAAAAGACCCAGGACGACTCAATGGATCAGATTCGAGGTTACTAGTATGTGGGTATTTCAGGTTTTACTCTATGGACTTATTAAGGGAAGCAGGGAGATTGTAAAGAAAAAATCTCTGGAAAGAAACAGCATTCTGGAGGTTTTGTTTTTCTACACCCTGTTTGCCTTTTTGTTTGTATGTACAGATGTAAAAAATGCGACCGGCATGGATTTCCATTATATGCCGGCAGTGGCCTTCAAGGCCTTTGTCATCTTTTTGGCATGGATGCTGAGTTTTAAAGCGATTAAAAAGATGCCAATCAGTTTATACGGTATTTTGGATTTGTCGAGAGTATTGTTTGCGACACTGCTCGCAGTGGTAGTTATGCATGAGGTATTATCGGTCAATCAATGGATTGGTCTTGTTTTAGTTTCGACCGGCCTTATCATGCTGAAAAGACCGAAAAAGAAAGTGAAGGCAGCAGACGGTCAAGTAGCAGCCGAAAAGACAGAAGCGACAAAAGAGGAATCCTCAGTGACTCCGTTTATCGTTATCATTGCTTTGATTTCATGTATGCTGAATTCCGTTTCCGGTCTGATGGACAAAATTTTGACACTGCATATTACCAGTTCACAGCTTCAGTTTTGGTATATGCTGTTTTTGGTAGGATATTATTTCCTGTTTATCGTGATTACCAGAGAAAAAATCGATATCAAAAAATCGTTAAAGAATCCGTGGATCTGGCTTTTGGCGCTTCTTTTCGTCATCGCAGACAGATCGCTGTTTTTGGCAAATGCCAATCCAAACAGCAGAATCAGTGTCATGACCCTGATCAAGCAGTCAGGCTGTATCGTGACTATTTTAGCCGGCAAGTTTATTTTCCATGAAAAGCATATCGGATATAAACTGCTGTGTGCGGCAGTTGTCATAGCAGGTATTGTCATTGCTGTTATGTAAACTAGCGAATAATTTGATTTATCAGGAAATGAATCGAGTTTAAAATGTATTTGGAATTGTTTGTTGGAATGTCGAGAACGTAATTATGTAAACCAACAAAGGAATAGGTAAGTAAAATGAGTATTTATGATTCGTTAAATGAAAAACAGAAGATGGCCGTTTTTTCCACAGAAGGTCCCCTTTTAATTTTAGCGGGAGCCGGCTCAGGAAAAACCAGAGTACTGACTCACAGAATCGCATACCTGATTGAAGAATGCGATGTGGATCCGTACAATATCATGGCTATCACATTTACCAATAAAGCGGCAAAGGAAATGAGAGAAAGAGTAGATGCCCTGGTAGGAATGGGATCTGACAGTATCTGGGTATCCACTTTCCATTCCAGCTGCGTGCGTATTTTGCGCAGATTTGCAGATCGTATCGGATATGATACAAACTTTACCATTTATGATTCAGATGATCAAAAGACCGTCATGAAGGAGGTCTGCAAAAAGCTGGAAATCGATACCAAGACTACAAAGGAAAAGACGATTCTCGGAGCGATTTCCAAGGCCAAGGATCAGCTGATCGGACCGACGGAATATGAGATGAATTCCTTTGGAGATTATCAAAAGAGTAAGTATGCAGCTGCTTATAAAGAGTATCAAACGATTCTGAAAAAGAACCAGGCCATGGACTTTGATGACCTAATTATGTTAACCGTTGAACTGTTAAAAAGCTGTCCGGATGTATGTCAAAACTATCAGGACAAGTTTCAGTATATTATGGTAGATGAGTATCAGGATACCAACAGTGCACAGTTTGAACTGATTCGCCTTTTGGCAGGCGAGAGAGCAAACCTTTGTGTAGTAGGTGACGATGACCAGTCTATTTATAAATTCAGAGGTGCCAATATCCGCAATATTTTGGATTTTGAAACCTATTATCCAAATGCTTTGGTGGTAAAACTGGAGCAAAATTATCGTTCTTCTCAGAATATTTTGGATGCAGCAAATGCAGTGATTAAAAACAACATTGGCCGAAAGGATAAAGCTCTTTGGACTCAGAAGGGAGAAGGAACGAGAATCCATTTCAGACCTTTTGATACGGCCTATGAAGAAGCAGAATTTGCTGCCATGGATATTGCGAGAAAGAAAAGAGAGGGTATTGTATCCTTGAATGAATGTGCGATTTTATATCGTACCAATGCACAGTCTCGATTATTAGAAGAACAACTGGTAAAATCCAATATTCCGTATCATTTAGTCGGCGGTGTAAATTTCTATGCACGAAAGGAAATCAAGGATTTACTTTGCTACTTAAAGACGATTGACAACGGAAAAGATGATCTGGCGGTAAAGCGTATTATCAATGTTCCGAAAAGAGGAATTGGTGCGACTTCGATTCTCAAGGTGCAGACTTATGCTGACGCACATGGAATCAGCTTTTTTGAAGCATTGACTATGGCAGCAGAGATTCCGGGACTGGGAAAAGCTGCAGACAAAATCACACCATTTGTCTATATGATTCGTGTGCTAAAGAGTAAATTAGCAGAGGATCCGTATGATATCGAAGTTATTTTAAATGAACTTTTAGAAGAAACGCAGTATTTTGAATATATTAAAGATCAGGCAGAGGATGACATCGATGCTGCCAGCCGAATTGAAATCGTAGAGGAACTCATTTCAAAGGTGGCCGGCTATGAGCAGGGAACTGATGAACCTTCTCTTTCCGGATTTTTAGAAGAAGTAGCACTCGTAGCTGACGTAGATCAGCTCGATGAGGATACAGAAAAGGTAGTTCTGATGACTCTTCACAGTGCCAAGGGTCTGGAGTTTGAACATGTGTATCTGGCAGGACTTGAGGATGGTATTTTCCCTAGCTATATGTGCATTGTTTCGGATGACAGCAGTGAGCTCGAGGAGGAAAGACGTCTGGCTTATGTAGGAATTACCAGAGCCAAGGATGACTTGACCATTATGGCGGCCAAGCAGCGTATGGTCAGAGGTGAAACACAGTACAATCCGGTCAGCCGATTTGTAAAGGAAATCCCGGAGGAGCTTTTGGATAACAAAGTGCCAAAGGCAAAGACCAGTATTGAAGATTTCCAGGATGAAGGCAGACAAATCTTTAAAAAGGCAAAAGATAATTTTAAACGAGGAACATCTTATGTAAACCCGAGACCAAATCCATATACCGGTGGTATCAAAAAATATCAACCGACAAAGGATGAGGTAAAACCATTTATGGCCAAGGCTGCGGCACCGGTATCGCATTCATCGACTGCTCTGAACTACACGGTAGGTGACAGAGTAAAGCATGCCAAGTTTGGCGAGGGTGTGGTAGTAAATATGGAGCCGGGACCAAAGGATACGAAAGTAACCGTTGATTTTGATAACGGCGGACGTAAAATCATGTATGCTCTCTTTGCGAAATTGGTAAAAATGTAGTAGTCATGTTTTTGGAAATATGGTATAATACATACTAATAAAGGGCGTCCGAATGGATGCGACTTGGAAGGTAAATACTATAATTAGAAACATGACATGGAGGTTTTTGATATGAAGAATTTAAGAGTAGAAGACTTAGCAGCTATGATTAAAGCCAGCGATTTAATCAAAAAGGAAGAAGAAGAAAAAGAATCAAAAGTGATTCTTTGGATTTTGGCTATTATCGGTTTTGTAGCAGCTGTTGCAGCCATCGCTTATGCAGTATATGTTTACTTTACACCTGATTACTTAGAAGATTTCGAAGAAGACTTTGATGATGATTTTGATGATGACTTCTTTGATGACGAAGATGATGAGGAAGAAGAAGCTGTTGTAGTAGAAAAGGCACAGAGTGCTGACGAAGAATAAGTCTTTGGGCTGATTATAAACATGAATGGATAAGGGATTCTTCGGAATCCCTATTTTCTTGTCTGATAATGTAAATAATTAACACAGAGTATGATCCCGATTATAAATCGGGATAGAAAGAATTATATAAACAGTTAACGTTGAGAGTGGCCTCGATTGTAAACAATCGAGACAAAAGAAAGGGATAAAGATGAAAAAAGGCGATATCGTTGAAGGAAAGGTAGCTTACATCGCATTTCCAAATAAAGGCGTGATTGAAACCGAAGAGGGAAAGGTTATTGTAAAAAATGTGATCCCCGGACAGGTTATCAGAGGCCGAGTAGTTAAAAAGAAAAAGAAAAAATTAGAGGCTAATGTGCTGGAGGTACTCGAAAATTCGCCGGTTGAGATCGATTCCAAATGTCCTCACTTTGGACAATGCGGAGGCTGTACATATCAGAATC
>JAZUKG010000037.1:0-36628 GCA_045643145.1 Lachnospiraceae bacterium
TTGCTCAATCGTTACATTCGTCAAAGTTGCAGCATGTATTAAGCAAGCTTATACATGCCGTAACTTTTCCTCATTGTTATCATTCTATTTGTCGTCTGCTGCGTAAACTCCTGGAAGTTCTTTTCCTTCTAAGAATTCAAGAGAAGCTCCACCACCTGTTGAAATGTGGCTCATCTTATCTGCGAATCCTAACTGTTTACAAGCTGCTGCAGAATCACCACCACCGATGATTGTTGTAGCTTCTGTTTCTGCTAAAGCTTTTGCTACCGCAATTGTACCTTTTGCAAGTGTTGGGTTTTCGAATACACCCATAGGTCCGTTCCAAACAACTGTTTTTGCTTCTTTTGCAGCTGTTGCGAAAAGTTCCTGAGTTTTTGGTCCAATATCAAGACCTTCTTTGTCAGCTGGGATTTTTGTAGATTCTACATATTCTACAGCGATTTCAGCATCGATTGGATTTGGGAAACCATCAGCTACTGCTGTATCGATTGGAAGTAATAATTTCTTACCAAGTTTTTCAGCTTTAGCCATCATTTCTTTACAGTAATCTAATTTTTCATCATCACAAAGTGATTTACCAATTTCATAACCCTGTGCTTTTAAGAATGTTAAGGCCATACCACCACCGATGATTAAAGTATCACATTTTTCAAGTAAGTTATCGATAACATTAAGTTTATCAGCAACTTTAGCACCACCAAGGATTGCTACGAAAGGTCTAACTGGATTTTCTACTGCATTTCCTAAGAAATCGATTTCTTTCTGCATTAAGTATCCAACTGCATTTTCTCCACCTTTTTCAGAGATATACTTTGTAACAACAGCTACAGAAGCATGTGCTCTATGAGCAGAACCGAAAGCGTCACATACATAAACATCTGCTAAATCAGCAAGTTCTTTAGCGAATGCTTCACCTGCATCAGCTGGCTTTGTTTCTTCTTTACCACGGAAACGTGTATTCTGAAGAAGAACTACATCTCCTTCATTCATAGCTGCTACTGCTGCAGTTGCATCAGCACCAGTTACATTGTAATCTGCTACGAAGTTAACTTCCTTACCAAGCTTTTCAGAAAGTCTCTTTGCTACTGGAGCTAAAGATTCACCTTCGTTTGGTCCGTTTTTAACTTTTCCAAGATGTGAGCAAAGGATAACCTTTCCGCCATCTGCGATTAATTTGTTGATTGTTGGAAGAGCTGCATTGATACGTGTTTCATCTGTGATAACGCCATCCTTTAAAGGTACGTTAAAGTCACAACGAACAAGAACTCTTTTTCCGCTTACGTTGATATCATCAACTGATTTCTTATTTAATCCCATGATTAAACCTCCTAAAATATATTAATTGCAATCCATTGGATAATTTCAAAAAAAGGTCCGGCCCATAAGACCGGACCTTTTAAGGTCTTTACTAAGCTACGCTAAATCCGTAGATTATGCTAATTCAGAGAAGTACTTGATTGTACGAACCATCTGAGATGTGTAGCTGTTTTCGTTGTCATACCAAGAAACAACCTGTACTAAGTTATCTTCTCCAACCATTGTCTGTGTAGCATCGAAGATTGAACCATATGTGCTTCCAACGATATCGCTAGAAACGATTTCATCTTCATTGTAGCCAAAGCTTTCTGTAGCTGCTGCTTTCATAGCTGCGTTGATTTCTTCTTTAGTTACAGACTTTTCAACTGTAGCTACTAAGATTGTTGTAGAACCTGTAGGTGTAGGAACACGCTGAGCAGATCCGATTAACTTACCATTTAATTCTGGAATAACTAAACCGATAGCTTTAGCAGCACCTGTTGAGTTAGGAACGATGTTAACAGCACCTGCACGAGATCTTCTAAGGTCACCCTTTCTCTGAGGTCCGTCAAGGATCATCTGATCACCTGTGTAAGCATGAATTGTGCTCATGATACCAGATTTGATTCCTGCTAAATCATTTAAAGCCTTAGCCATAGGAGCTAAGCAGTTTGTTGTACAAGAAGCTGCTGAGATGATTGTGTCATCAGCCTTTAATGTTTCATGGTTTACATTGTAAACGATTGTAGGAAGGTCATTTCCTGCAGGAGCAGAGATAACTACCTTACGAGCACCAGCATTGATATGAGCCTGTGCTTTTTCTTTGCTTGTATAGAAACCTGAACACTCTAATACAACGTCTACGTTTAATTCTCCCCATGGGCAGTTGTTAGCGTCTGGCTCTTTGTAAATTTTAAGAGTCTTTCCATCAACTGTGATTGAATCTTCACCAGCAGAAACTGTATCTGCTAAAGCGTATTTACCCTGTGAAGAATCATACTTTAACAAGTGTGCTAACATTTTAGGGCTTGTTAAGTCGTTGATTGCTACTACTTCGTATCCTTCTGCTCCGAACATCTGACGGAAAGCAAGACGACCGATACGACCAAATCCATTGATTGCTACTCTTACTGACATTATTTAGTCCTCCTAAAAAAAATAATTTTATATAATCTCAAATCACAATAGCGTGTCCGAGATTTTTTCATTGCTAATTGTAACCAATTTAATACTAAAATTCAAGACGCAAATTGAAATTTATTCCTTTTTTAGATAATTTATTTCATTTATCGATTGCACATCTTTTTTATGTAAACATAGTTTTTCCAATCTACACAGAAAAATGATTAAAACCAATATTTTTTTGTTACATTTATATAGGAAGTATTTTTCATCCTATCGGTTGCACATTCTGCCTGTCCCATATATAATCAAAGCACAAAACAAAAAGGAGGTATCACATGTCAATTTTATCAGATTGTCATATTCACTCTACTTTTTCCGGTGACGGAAAATCTACTATGGAAGAAATGATTCAAAAAGCAATTTCCATGGGCCTGACCACCATTACTTTTACAGAGCACAACGATTTTGATTATCCTTATGATTTATCTCATGATAAACAGGATATGTTTTTATTAAATGTAGATTCTTATTTATATGAACTTCTCAAAATGAAAAGTAAATACGAGGATCAAATTCGCGTTCTCTTTGGTATTGAGCTCGGACTTGCACCGGAAATCCTGCGCAAAAACCTGATTTTTTCAAGAGCCCATGAGTATGATTTCATCATTGGTTCTTCTCATGTATGTCACGGCGTCGATCCGTACTACGCTTCTTATTATGAAGGTCGCTCAGAAAAAGAAGCATACCGTGAATATTTTGAATGTATTTTGGAAAATGTAAAACAGTTTACTGCTTTCGATGTATACGGACACCTGGATTATGTCGTTCGCTACGGTCCAAACAAGGATCAGAATTACTGCTATGAAGATTATCAGGATGTCATCGATGAGATTCTGAAAACTCTGATCGAAAACGAAAAAGGAATCGAAATTAACACCGGTGGTTTTAGAAAGGGCGTAAACATCACACATCCTTGTGAAGCCATAGTAAAAAGATACAAAGAGCTTGGCGGCGAAATCGTCACTATCGGTTCCGATGCGCACGAGACCGCTTATCTGGCAAGTGACTTTGATAAAGCAGAAACTATGTTAAAGAATTTAGGCTTTAAGTACTATAACATTTTCGAAAACCGTTTGCCGGAATATATTAAACTGGTATAGATTAAGCCCCCGACACAAGGTCTGGGTATATAACAAAAAGACGATTGATGGAACACTATCAATCGTCTTTTTTATCATCCTTATATAATGGTTCCGCCTCCCAGAACGTACTCGTCCTGATAAAACACAACTGCCTGTCCCGGTGTGATTGCTCTGACCTTTTCATCAAATACAACCTCCAGTCTGTCATCATCAAGCCGCGTCACCTGACAAAGGGTTCCCTTATGTGCATAACGTACCTTGGCCATGCATCGAATACTCTCTCCCGTTTCCAGCGGCGCCAGTCCCATGTAATTTACCTTAAAGCAAACTAAATGATCGGTAAATAAATCATCATTTTCACCCAGTACCACCTCATTTGTCTGCGGATTAATCTCACAAACAAAGGCCGGTCTGCCCAGTGCAATACCGAGGCCTTTTCTCTGACCGATGGTATAATGGGTAATTCCCTTGTGCTGTCCGAGCACATTTCCGTTTAGGTCCACAAAATTACCAGGCTTTGGAATGTCCGCCTTTGCATGCTTTTCTAAAAATGCGGCATAATCTCCGTCCGGTATAAAACAAATATCCTGGCTATCGGATTTATCTGCTACTGAAAGTCCGGCTTCCTTGGCCATTGCTCTGATTTCGTCCTTGGAGTAATCTCCGATCGGAAGCATGGTATGCTTTAACTGCTCCTGTGTCAAATTATATAGGGCATAGGTTTGGTCCTTGGTTGCAGTTACACTGTTTTTAATCGCATATCTGCCATTTTCCAGCTGATCGATTCTCGCATAATGTCCTGTAGCGATATACTCTGCTCCGAGCTCATTTGCTTTATTCAGCAGTGCCTCCCATTTAACATATCGATTGCATTCGTTACATGGATTTGGCGTTCTGCCTTTTAAATATTCTGAAATAAAATAGTCTACGACGTGCTTTTGAAACTGTGGTCTGAAATCAAATACATGGTGTTCAATTCCCAAAGTGTCTGCTACAGCCTTGGCATCCTCTTCGGCCTGACTGGAAATACAGCCTTCTTCCATCCAGTTTCGCATGGTAACACCGATTACCTCATAGCCCTGCTTTTTTAAAAGGTATGCTGCTGCCGAAGAATCCACGCCTCCTGACATTCCTATTACTATCTTTTTCTTCTCACTCATACTATCCTTCTCTAACAATTACTAATAATTCTTTCGATTTATATCATCATAAAAATAGCATCTTCTAATTCAGATACATTCTACATATAAATAAATAACCCTTATCCGAAGGCTTATTATGCAAAATAAAAATCCTATCGTAATCGGCACCGCTGTTTTAACAGTTGCCGGAATCATTACCCGAATCATCGGTTTCTTTTATCGAACCTTTTTGTCTCATACCATCGGTGAAGAAGGTATGGGAATCTACCAGTTATTATCTCCGGTCATGGCTCTTTCATATGCTTTCTGTATTGGTGGTCTGCAAACTGCCATTTCTAAATATGTAGCCTATGACCTGGCAAAAAAAGAAAAGCAAAAACCGTTTCTGTACCTTGTATCCGGTCTGCTTCTGTCCTTATTCGCCTGTGGTATCTGCAGCTTTTTGTTAATTCGTTTTTGTATTCCGATCAGTCAGTCCTACTTAAACGAAATCCGCTGTGCGGGGCTCATTCGAATCTTTGCTTTGTCCTTGCCGCTGGCCGGATTACATGGCTGTGTAAACGGCTACTACTATGGAAAAAAGCAAGCCGGTATCCCTGCCTTTTCACAGCTTTTTGAACAAATAGCCCGTGTAGGCGGTGTCTACCTGATTTATCTTTTTTCACTTTCTGTCAATAAAAGCATCACACCCGGCACTGCCATGCTGGGCATACTGATTGGTGAAGGTGCCAGCGCACTCTATTGCTTTTTATGCATGTATAAAGACAGAAAAGATTTTATCTCTTTATCACACACACAGCTTTTTCACAGCGGCAAAAAAATACTGACCATGACTGCGCCTCTGACTGCCAGTCGAATGGTATTAACCGTCCTGCAAAGTATAGAAGCCATTAACATTCCAAAAAAGCTCGTTGCCTTTGGCTACAGCCATACACAAAGCCTGCGGGCCTATGGTGTGTTATGCGGAATGGCACTGCCGCTGCTTTCCTTTCCGGGTGCGCTTACCGGCTCCATTGCCACACTTTTACTTCCTTATATCTCAGAACAACAGGCTCGTTCCAATCAAAAGGGCATCCAAAAGGCAATCCTGTCCAGCGTGCTGGCCTGCCTTTTTTTAGGCGGAGCATTCTGCATTTTCCTACTCATTGGTGCACCGCTTTTGGGTACGATTTTATTTCATAGCGATTTGGCTGCAGTCTATATCAGAGCATTAAGTATTACCTGCCCTCTTCTCTATCTGAACAACATCCTGGGAAGCATTTTGCATGGACTCGGAAAAACCATGTATTCCTTTTTGATATCCACACTATGTCTTTGCATCCGTCTCTTTTTTGTCATCATGCTCATTCCTGTTTTAGGCATGAAGGCATATTTTATCGGATTGTTTATTAGTCAGTTTTTGTTAGCCCTTGCTACCTTTTTGTATCTTTTCAAAAATGGTTTTGGAAATAAATGCATGTAACAAGAAACCGATCAGCATACCGATACAGTTGTTCATGATATCACTGGTTTCAAACAGTCCAATCTTGAAAAACAGCTGAAACAGTTCGACGAGTCCGGAAATCATAAATCCGACAATAAGTGCATTTTTTATATTTTTCTTCCATTTGCCATACTTGTTTTCACGAAAGAACATTCCCAGCGGTACAAACAGAATAATATTATATACAATCTGCATCAGCCATTCCTTGCTGCGAATGATTGTCCCATCCTCGATAAACTGAAAGGCCAGCTTGTACTCCCACAAAATATTAAGTTCATAGCTGTGCTCCGGGTATACGGAGCGAAATAAAACGGTTACAAAAAGTAAAATAAATACATATAAAATAAAGCTAATCAAAACAAATATCGAATATGCTTTTTCTTTCAGATAGCCTTTTGCAAATAAAAATCCAGTCAGTATATATACAGCAATCCATAATAGCAAAAACCAGATACTGTTTGATTGCAATAATGTCCATAATTGATACTGAAACACGAAATCTCCTATCTAAATTCAATTCAACATTTACACAAAAACAATTCTCTATGCCGTACTGACGGCTAGTTTTCATCATATCATGCAGACCTTGGAAACTCAAGAAATATCTTGCGCAAGTTTTTTTCTTATTCTATAATATTTTAAGCTGTAAATTTAATTTTACTCAAAGAAAGAAGGACTAAAAAATGGGAATGGAATTTATCCAAAAGCTCCCGACTCCTCAGGAAACCAGAGAACAGTATCCTGTTCCAAAGAATCTTGTGGAATTAAAGGGAAAAAGAGACAAAGAAATCGCCGATGTATTAACCGGAAAAAGTGATAAATTTCTCGTTATCATCGGGCCATGTAGTGCCGATAACGAAGATGCCGTTTGCGACTATGTTACCAGACTGGCCAAGATTAATGACGAGGTAAAGGATAAACTGATTTTGATTCCTCGTATTTATACAAATAAACCGCGTACCACCGGAGACGGTTACAAGGGAATCGTCCATCAGCCGGACCCTTCTAAAAAGCCGGACCTTCTTCAGGGTCTCGTAGCTATGAGAAAAATGCATATTCATGCAATGGAAGTCAGCGGATTAACTGCGGCAGATGAAATGCTCTATCCGGAAAACTATCGTTATGTATGCGACTTTTTATCCTATGTCGCAATTGGTGCGCGTTCTGTTGAGGATCAGCTTCACAGATTAACCGTAAGTGGATTTGATATTCCTGCCGGAATGAAAAATCCTACCAGTGGTGATTTGACTGTTATGATGAACAGTGTATATGCTGCTCAGCATGCACATACCTTTATCTATCGCGGCTGGGAAGTAAAAACCAGCGGTAATCCGTTAGCACATACCGTTTTGAGAGGTTCCGTAAACCAGTATGGCAGAAGTTTTCCAAACTACCATTACGAGGATTTAAGTCGTTTGATTGAATTGTACAACGAACGTGACCTGGCCAACCCTGCTGCTATTATTGATGCTAACCACAATAACTCAGGTAAAAAATTTGAACAGCAGACTCGTATTGTGAAAGAAGTACTTCACTCACGTCATTTAAATACAGATATCAAGAACCTCGTAAAAGGTGTTATGGTTGAAAGTTATATAGAAGAAGGCTGTCAGAAAGTAGGCGGCGGTGTTTATGGTAAATCCATTACAGATCCATGTCTCGGATGGGAAGACAGCAAACGCCTCATTTACGATTTGGCTGAATTATCATAGTGTTGTGATATATAAAAACGGGATATCAGATTGATATCCCGTTTCTTTTTTACTATTTTTATTGCTTTTCTTTATTATTGATTTCTCTTTGCGATAATCTCATTTAATATCTCAAAAGCGACCTCTTCTTTTGACATAATCGGCAGTTCTTTCACTGCTTCTTTAGTAATCAAAGTAACCACATTGGTATCTGTACCAAAGCCGGCGCCTTCCACTTTTAAATTGTTTGCTACTATCATATCCAGATTTTTCTTTTCCAGTTTCTTTTTTGAATTTTCCAGCATGTTTTCTGTTTCCATGGAAAATCCGCAAAGGAACTGTTTCTCTGTTTTATTCTGTCCCAGATAAGCTAAAATATCCTGTGTACGTTTCAGTTCGATCTTTAAATCATCATCTTTTTTCTTCATTTTCTGATCTGCCACAGTTACCGGTGTGTAATCCGAAACAGCAGCTGCCTTGATGATAATATCCGCCTGCGGTCCGAGCTTTTGGAAGGCTTCAAACATATCCTGTGCGCTAACCACCGGTACATAAGTTACATATGGCGGTTTCTGGGCAGTTGTAGCTGCTTCTACTACTGTAACATCAGCCCCTCTTTGCATTGCCACATTGGCCAGAGCAAATCCCATCTTTCCACTGGAATGGTTGGTAATGAATCGAACCGGATCCATAGATTCTCTGGTAGCACCTGCACTGATGACTACCTTCAGTCCTGTCATATCCTTTTCAAAACGAATTTCTTTTAAAATAGCATTTACGAGCACTTCTTCCTTTGGAAGCTTTCCTGATCCTACATCCCCGCAGGCCAGTCTTCCGCTGTCAGGCTGAATAATCTGCATTCCGTAATGCTCACATTTCTTTAAATTATCCTGCATAATCGGATTTTCAAACATCTGTGTATTCATAGCCGGTGCAATTAACTTTGGACATTTGCAGGCCATAAATGTAGTGGTAAGCATATCATCTGCAATCCCATTTGCTACCTTGCCAATCACATTTGCGCTGGCAGGTGCCAACAGGAAAATATCTGCCTGTTTTGCCAAAGATACATGCTCAACATTGAATTGAAAATTGCGATCAAATGTATCAATCAGACATTTATTACTGGTTAATGTTTCAAATGTAATCGGATGAATAAAATTTGTCGCATTTTCTGTCATCAATACATGTACATTCGCATGCATTTTCACGAGCATGCTTGCTACATTTGCCATTTTATATGCTGCAATCGAACCGGTTACACCGATAAGTACTGTTTTGCCTTTTAACATACTACTCTCCTTTATATAAGCTGCTTAGTCCAGTTTCATACGAAGCTTACTCTGAATATCCTTTGGAATTTCCAAATCAGATAAAACAGAATAATTCATATAACCACCATTGTTCAAATATACTCCGACATAAATATCCGGATAATATCGGTTTGTGCTTTTCCATGAAAGTCCGTTACTGGTATCCTCACAAAGAGATAAAAACTCACGAATCTGGAATTTTCTGGTCAGGATTACCTTTTTGGTACCCTCTATGCCTACTTCAGAATCATCTGTCGGTATATACTCTACTTCTACTCTGGAAATATTATCCAAAAAGTCTTCCTGATTGATGGAAATATCACCAAAGCTGCTGAGTAAATGACAAGTCTGCGTATAGCTTTTGTAAATCGGATAAGAATCTATAATTTCCTGATAACCCAGTTTTTCATTGTATTCCAGGATACGAATACTTCCCAGCTGCGGTTCCTGGCTGACCATACGATAATTATAATCATTGATATTATCCTGGAGTGCCATGAGAAGGAGCTGTCCCTGTTCCTTTGGAAACTCATGCCAGAAGCTCAGCTGCGACTCAAATGCAACTGTAATATTATCATTATTGTTGTAAACTCCCTTCATAATCGGAAGGGTTCCTCTTTTATACTCATCATTTGATAACAGATTATCAATAATTTCCGGGAAAAGTTCAAAATTTAAATATAAATTGCGATAGCTGCGTTTTCCGTTTTTGTATCGGTACATAACAAACATGGTATTGCAGTCACCCAGCTCATCTGTCATTTCTTCCCCACTGCTTAATCTGTGATAATAATCACCTGCAACCAGCTGACTGATTAAATCATAATCTGTGATAAAAATATTTCCTTCATACTGTTTCAAATCCAGCATGGTATCCGAAAGCTGTGCATCCACCACGACAGATACGGAATCCAGCTTATTCTCTTTCGGAATAAAATGATCATATCCCATGGCATCTGCCTTAAAGCCCAAGTATACGACCAGTGAAAAGGCTACACTTACGAGTAGCTGCCACAGATTAAACATCGCATCCTTTGGTGTATATTTATATACCATCTGCATAATGGCATATACAAATATCAGGCCGATTAAAATACCGCTGATGGTAAGTCCTGTATGATCATGTGAAATATCGGCAACAAACCATCCCACCAAAAGACCGATCAGGGTTAACGCAACGATCAAAATAAGCGGTCTTAAAAATGGAAATGCCAGTCCTGTATCGTAGCTTTCTTCTTTTCTAAAGATGTACACAAGATACGCCATGGTCAAAGCTATCAGTCCGAGAAAGACCATATAAAAGACCTTACCACTCATGGTTTGCCACAGACAACCGGCACTAAACTGTGCTTCTACCGCAAACTTTCGAACCGCCTGCAAATACACGGTTCCTACGCTGAGTACCGGGTTCATAATTTCATTTTTATTATCCGCGGAAAAGGTAAATAAAAATGTTTTACAGTATCTGAAAATCAGAGCTCTGTATCCCCATTCCACGCCAAAAATAGCAGCGGTTCCCAGCAAGCCGATGATATAATTTCCGCAAAGAACGGTTGCCAAAATAGACGTATTGTAAAAAGCCAGAAAGGCCAGTATCTGAAAGAATGACGATACTGCCATAGCACCCAGCACCTGTAGATTCAGTGACCCGAAATATCCTGCGATCAAGACACAAAGCAGCATATTTAATAAATACGGCACGATAAAATATAGCGCACCATTCACATAAATTGACCAGAATCTCGTCCTGTGAGTAATCGGCTGGCTATGATAAAAATCTACCTTTTGTCTGTTATACAAATAGGAAAAACCTTGCATTCCTGACAAAATAGCAGCAAATACCAATACAAAAATAAATAAACCGCGCGGTGCGATTGCCTGCACAAACGGACTGTTATTTCCCCAAAGATAATCTGCACCTTCTATTGCTTCCTGTTTTGCATAATTAAATAATGCAAAGAAGCGAATCGGTAAAAAAGCCAACAAAACAAAAAAGTCCAGGATACTGATCCAATATCTTCTTGAATTGTTGATTTTTAATCTAGTCAAGAATGAGGGACCGTACATCATATCCTGCCACCTCCGTTTCACTGATAAATATTTCCTCCAATGTCAGAGGAAGCACTTCAAAGAATAAGGTATTTGCCTTTGAAAAATGGGCAATAATCTCCTCTTTTTTGCCCCTGACAACCAAAGTATACAGGGAACCTCTCTTTTCCTTTCGAACGATATTTAAATTTTGCATACCAATAAGTGCATCTGTCTCTGTATGGAAAATGCACTGTATCTTTTGTATATTAACTTTTAAATCGGATAAATCTTTGGAAAGGAGTACGCCTCCTCTGTGAAGAAGACCTACATGATCACAAATATCCTCTAATTCTCTTAAGTTGTGCGATGCAAAGATGGTGGTTAAACCTCTTTCCTTTGTCTTTTTTACGATTAAATCCTTTACATTCTGTCTCATGACAGGATCTAATCCATCAAAGGTTTCATCACATATTAAATATTTCGTATTTGCACACAATCCCAGCAGCATAATACACTGCTTTTTCATACCCTTTGAAAAGCTGATAACCGGTCTGTCTTTATCCAGTCCGAAAATATCCATATATTCCAGGGCTGATTCTACATCATAATTCGGATATACTCCCGCATAATACTGTATCATCTCTATTGGATTGGCTCTGTTTAAAAAATAAGGTTCATCCGGAATAAAGAATAATTTTTCCTTTTCCTTTGCACTACGATAAACCTTGTGTCCGTCTATAATGACTTCTCCCTGATCAGGCGAAAGGACACCGGACATCAGTCGCATGGCCGTACTCTTTCCCGCCCCGTTGGTACCAATTAATCCAAAAACCTGTGCGTCCTTAATCGTAACACTCACATCATCTAAAGCTTTTATCTGATCAAAGGATTTTGAAACGGATTTCAACTCTATCATTTCAAATAATCCTCACTCTATTTTTTCATATAATCCTTGAATTGAATAGGACCGACCTTACTAAAAATCTCCCCAAGCTCAGTACACTGAGCCACATAAATCAGATCCCCATCTTTCAATTGATCACCGTCTGCAGTCAAAATACTTTCGGTCACATAGGTAGTATCCAAAATATCGTCATCGACCACAATACGGCTCGAAGGAGTAAAATTATCTCCCGTAATATAGGCTATATCTCCCACTATCATAACATCATGCATGGAAATTGGGAATAGTCCCATCTTTAATTTTGTTCTTCTGTACTTTTCTTTTCCGCCAAAAATCTCTTTTTCGCCGTAAAGCATGTCATATTGAAGTGTCTCCAGGCGAGTTTCATAATACGGCATTGTATGATATTTTTGATGATATTTGGTCAAAATACCATTATTCATTCCTATCATATCCAATAGATAAGCAGATAACTGATATGCACACAAATCCTTTCGTTCGTGTTCAAACTGCCGATATTTTTTCATTTCCCGGTTAGTCCAAATAATGTATTCTGTCTCAAACTCATCTCCTCTTTCCAGTTCCTGAGGTTCTATCTCCAGATTAGGGAGGTGATCACCATACATAACCAGCATAACCGGCTCATCAAAATCATTCAAAACAGAAATCAGGTAACCTAAGAACTGATCTGTTTCATGCACCTGATTTAAGTAATATGTAAAGCTGTTTTGTCTCTCCTCATCCCCTGCGGCAAATCCCTGCGCGCTAATATGCGGATTTTCGATGGGATCTGTCGGATATTTCCCGTGATCCTGTACGGTAATGGCATAGATCAAATCCCTCTGCTCCGACGCTTTCATACTGGCCAGTATCGGCTGCGTTAATACACTATCCTTGGCCCAGCCAATCTCATTGTAGCTCATATTACGCAGGTATTCCTCGCATATAAAGCAGTCAAAGCCCAAATTTGCAAATACCTCATCCCTGTTGTAAAAAAATCCGGTATTATTATGAATCGCAGTAGAATAATAATCATTTTCTCTGAGATTATAAGCCAGGGATTCACAGGTACTGTCTCTCAAAATCGTCTGATACGGATACTCTCCCGTACCAAAATAATCAAGACTCATTCCGCTCAATATTTCAAATTCTGTATTGGCCGTACCCGCTCCGACGCTCGGTACTCTCAAATATCCATAAGGACAACTGTCTAAAAGAGTGGAAAATACCGGAATCGGATTTTCAGAAAAGCTCACTCCCCTAAGTCTTGACACATCAAAAAAGGATTCTATCTGAAGGAAAATAATATTTGGAGAAAAATCCGGTGTTTTCGTCTCGGCTCTTTCCAAATCGGCAAAGGCAACATTTATCATTTCCTCACTGTAATCCTCCGGCTTGTCAATTCCCTGGTCCAAAAGACTCTGAGAAAAACAATAAACGAAACCATATTCACGGTAAGCATCCGGCAGGTTATCAAACTTGTCCGGCAAAAGTGACTTTTGCTCACTTACAATGGTTACACAAAAAGTGAGTACCAAAACTCCGGCCAAATCGATCAAACCTAATAGCCTAAATTGATTTTTCGTTTTCTTTTTTCTGAAAAAACGGATAATGACTGCCAGCATTACCAGTAATATGCCTACCACAGCGATAATCTGCCATACTTCCAAGTATCTGTCCATGATAACAAAGACAGAGGAAAGCAGCGAAAAATCACTGGCACTTAATGGTGTAATTCTGAAAAAGAGAAGTATACAGTTGGCAATTCCCAGAATAAGCACCGCTCCATATATCAATACGAACCAGAACTGATTTTTTATGAGAACATTTGAAAAAGAAAAAAGACACAGCAAAAGAAGGGCACTATACAACACCAAAAACGGGTGTCCCCATACGAATCCGATTCCTGCTGTCAAGGAATGTCTTGACAGCACTTCAAGGATTGCGATGAGAACAAGCCCGCTTAGGAATTGCATCAGCACCCATTTGCTATGTTCTGTTATGCTTTTTTTCAGTTTTGATACATCCATTAAGCCTTACTAATCAGTCGATTTATACGCCCTTCTTGTCTTTTGAGTCTGAATCCTGCATGTCATCTTCTTCATATCCGTAGAAATGTCTGAAGAAATCACCAAAGAAATCATCTCCGCCAAAGAAGTCATCTGAGCCGCGCTGCTCATCATCATAATACTGATCTGTTTCTCCCTCTGCTTCTGATTCTTCTTCTACTTTTTCGTCTTCCTCTTCTGCTTCTGCTTTTGAAGCATTCTTTTTATCCTGTTTCTTTAAGGTTACACTAACCGTATGTTCTTCATATTCACCATTGTTAGAACGCATATATACTACATCTACGGTTTCACCGGCTTTGTAATATGCCAATGTATTTACCAGCTGTGTAGAGCTGGAAATGGTCAGTCCGTCAAATTTTACGATAACATCACCCTTCTGAATTCCGGCTTTCTTGGCAGCGCCTCCGCTGATGGCTTCCCCGATATATGCTCCGGAAGGAATGCCGTAAAAGTTTGCTGCTTCCTGTGAAACATCCTGACAGGATACACCTAAAAATCCCTTTTCATCTTCTGCTACCAGTTCTCTGGTCTGACGATTCATCAAATCATCTAAAATCGGTTTTGCGATAGCGATTGGAATCGCATATCCCATACCTTCTACTTCTTCTGATGCCAGCTTTGCTGCATTGATACCAATCAGTTCACCTCTCATATTCAGAAGTGCACCGCCTGAGTTACCCGGATTGATGGCTGCATCTGTCTGTAATAAATGAGCGGTATACTGTTCGATTGCTACTTCTCTGTCAACTGCTGAAATAATTCCTGTTGTAACACTCTGGCCCTGTCCTAAAGCATTACCGATTGCTACTACCTGTTCACCTACCTGAACCTTTTCAGAATCACCGATAGAAGCAACACGAATACCTGATTTTACATTATCCGGAATATCCTCTAACATAACTGCTACAATTGCCAGGTCATTGGCTGCATCTCCGCCTTTTACCTTTGCAGGAATGACAGCATCTTCATTTTTTTCATCAAAGCAAACAGAAACCTCTTTTGCATGACTTACTACATGGTTGTTGGTAGCTACTAAAAGTTCTGTTTCATTCTGACCGATTACGATACCGGAACCTGCGCCTTCGCTTTCATACTCTCTGGTACCAAACATGCTTCTGACTTCCTGTACACCTAAAGTTGTAATAGAAACAACACTTGGCTGAGTATTCTGAACGATTTGTGCGATGCTGAGTTCACCTGCAGTATTACTTCCCTTGCTGATGGTCTGTGCATCCGATCCGATTTCTGTGTTTGGAATCGGTTTGTCAACCTTTGGCTCCTCCTGCTGCTCCTGTGCAACATTTGACTGAGCTACGGCCTTTTTGTTTTTGTAAACGGTTTCATTCATAACTGCTGCAAAAAAGAAAAATACCACTGCGGCACTGAGTCCAAATACCATACCATGAAGAATGGTATGTCCGATTGATTTAGGATTCTTTTCCTTTTTTGCTTTCTTTTCTTTCTTTTTCTTTTCCTTTGGAGTCTGATTGTTTAAATCCTGTGCCTGCTGAGAAGGAGTATATACATCCTGATTCAGTCCGGTAAACGGATTTTCATTTACATTTACATTTTCATTTTCATTTACATTTTCATTTACATTTTCGTTTACATTTTCGTTTACATTGTCGTTTACATTGTCGTTTGCATTGTACATGTTATCGTCGTACATAAATGATTCCTCTTTTCTTTTCGAAATATCTGAATTTCTTTTTACTAATCACATACTATAAGCGAATTGTTATCAAATTTTGTTAAAAATGTGAAAAAAGTGTGTTCGAACACTATTTTTCATCCTTTTTGTCTAAAACAAAATGACTCGTACGATAATATTTATCCCTATACTCCTTGGGAGTCAGTCCTGTATATTCCTTGAATACCTTTACAAAATGACTTTGAGAGGAAAAACACAGATTATTCGCTATTTCCAGATAACTGTCATTGCTGTATTTCAGCATATGCTCTGCAGTTTCCACCTTAACCTTTCGTATATACTCAGAGACCCCCATACCGACCTCCTGCTTGAACAGCCTCGACAGATAACTCGGATGCAAATTGCAATAATCTGCCACCTGAGACTGCGTCATTCTCTCATCCACATGCTTATAAATATAATCAATGCACTGAACAATATTTTTAGAATACACTTTGTTCTTTCGAATATTTCTCATGCGCTTTGCAAAATCAATACTAAACTTTTCATTCAGCTTTTGTATCTCCGCAGAGTCAACGGTCACATCCAGCTGTCTGATATATACATCGCTCAGGCCATAAGCTGTTTCCGTATCCATACCGCCCTCTATACAAAACCTTGTCATCATAGCTATGGATATAATGGCATGATAACGCAGATTACGAACAGGATTTAAAGATAACAATCCCATTTCGTCCATATTCTTTTCAATCGGTCTTTCCTTTAGAATACGCTGTACCGATTGCACATCTCCATTTTTGACATAATCATAAAAGTCCAATTCCTGTTCATAAGGAGCATGTATTTTATCCTGTTCAAATTTCATAGAATCACCTTTTTCAGCTTTCCTGTGTATAAATGATTTCCTATTGATTTCCTCGCAAAATTATATCATAAAAGTCAAAAATTTGATATATTGATTTTTATTATTTTGTATCATTAACTAAACTGATATGGTATCAATATCCGGTGTATAAATTGAAACTAAAAAGTATAAATATGGGAAGGAAACAATATGACAGATCAGGAATTAAAAACTTTATTAGAAAGCTTGTCTTTAGATGAAAAAATTCAAATGATTCACGGTGCTGAATTTTTCAAAAACAGCGGCATCGCCCAAAAAGACATTCCTGCTTTCAGCTTTTCAGACGGTCCGATGGGCCCGCGTCTGGAATACGAACCGGCCAACTGGCTTCCGATTGGCGGCAATGATGATTATACCTCATATCTTCCGTGTAACAGCGCATTGGCTGCGACCTTTAACAGAGAAAGAGCCTATGAAACCGGTCTTCTGCTCGGCCAGGAAACCAGAGCCAGAGAAAAGGATATGATTTTGGCTCCCGGAATCAATATTCATCGTTCCCCACTTGGCGGAAGAAATTTTGAATACATGTCAGAGGATCCATATCTGACCGGTGAGATCGCTGTACCTTATGTAAAGGGTGTACAGGAAACAGATGTGTCTGCCTGTGTCAAGCACTATGCTCTTAACAATCAGGAAACCTATCGAAACGGCACAGATGTCACAGTCAGTGAACGTGCACTTTGGGAAATCTATCTTCCTGCTTACAGAGCGACAGTATTAGAAGGAAAAGCCCTGGGCTTTATGGGTGCTTACAATAAATATAACGGAGAATATCTGTGTGAGAATCAGGAGCTTGTCAATGAAATTCTGCGCGGTGAATGGGGCTTTGACGGCATTTTTGTTTCTGACTGGGGTGCTACTCATGATACCATCAAGGCCGGACTTTGTGAAATCGATGTTGACATGCGTGTAACCACCGATTTTGATGAGTACCCTATGGCTAACCCATTAAAACAGGCTATTCTTAACGGAGAAATTGAAGAGTCGCATTTAGATAAAAAGGTGTGGCATCTTCTTTCCGTCATGAATCGTTTGCATATGTTGGACGGAAACAGAAAACGAGGAAGTTTTAATACCCCGGAGCACCATGCAGCCTTATTGAAAACCGCAGAGGAATCCATTGTCCTGTTAAAAAATGAAGACAATCTCCTCCCAATTGATGAAAACCGGATTAAAAATATCCTGTTGATTGGAGATAATGCAGACCGTATTCATGCTCTCGGCGGCGGAAGTGCCGAAATCAAGGCTCTGTATGAGATTTCTCCTCTCATGGGCTTTAAGATGATAAGCGGCGGTGCCTTCCATGTAGACTATGAACCGGGTTATTACAATTATGTCATTGGTAATGCATGGGGCAAGGAAAATGCACAGGTTGCTGCCAAGGAACTTTTTGACGATGACAGTGCTATCAATCCGGACCTTTTGACAGAAAAGGATATCCAGCGTCTCGCCGGTGTCTTTGCTCCGAATGCTCCACGTCAAAGCAGAAAAATACTTTCCTCTCAGTTAGAAGCTAAAAATAAAGAATATTTAGACAGAGCTTTGGAAAAAGCAAAAAATGCAGATGTCGTAATCTACATTGGCGGATTAAATCATGATCACGATGTAGAAGGCGCTGATCGTAAGGATTATCTTCTCCCGAACAATCAGGATGAAATCATCCTGAAGCTATTAGAAACCAGACCGGATACCATCATCACCCTGATCGGCGGTTCACCGGTTTCTACCCAGGCATGGGCTGACAAAGCCAAAGCTATTGTATACTCCTATTACGCAGGAATGGAAAGCGGACTGGCTCTGGCCAAGACCCTTATGGGTATGGTTTGTCCATCCGGAAAACTTCCTACTACTTTCCCGGTAAATATCGAGGACTCTCCTGCTCACAAATTAAGTACCTTCCCGGGCGGAATGTCTGCAAGCTATGATGAGGGTATTTTTGTAGGATATCGTTACTTTGAAACAGAAAATATAAAACCGGCTTTCTGCTTTGGTCACGGACTAAGCTATGCAAGCTTTCAGTATAAAGACCTGGCAGTCAAGGATTTAGCGCCTGCGCTCACAGAGGATATTTACTCTATTCGAAATCTGCCAAATCTGTATGAAGTCCGTTTTGATGTTTGCAACACCTCTGAAAGAGATGCCCTGGAAACCGGAATGCTGTTTGTATCCGCTCCGACTTCCTTTACTACGGTAACCGGAAAGGATGAAAAACGTCCGGCCAAGGAGCTTCGTAGTTTTGATAAAAAGCTAATTGCTGCCGGCAAAAAGGAAACCTATTGTTTTAATCTGACTCCAATGGACTTTGCATATTATGATGAAGAACTTCATATGTATGCAGTAAAGAGCGGTGATTATACCATTATGGCAGGTCGCAATGTAGCAGACCTTCCGCTCACTGCTACCATCCATATTGACAAAGATTTAAAAATTAGCCGAAGCTAATTTATAAACCGACATAATAATAGCCCGGTCTCCTACGAGACCGGGCTTATTTACATCAGTCATTATTTTGCCTGTAATACGGCTTCTTTCATGCTCTTTACATAATCATATAATGGCTGTTTTGCATTTTCCTTGTGCTCGGCAACGATTTTGACGATTGCACTACCTACAATAGCACCATCTGCAATAGAAGCCATTTCTCTGGCCTGATCCGGTGTGGAAATACCAAATCCGATAGCACAAGGAGTATCTGTTACTTCTCTAATTTTATCAATGATACCCTTCAAGTTTGTATTAAACTCACTTCTGACACCTGTTACGCCCATAGAGGATACGACATAGATAAAGCCTGTTGCTTCACTGGCAATCGCTTTTACTCTTTCGTCTGAGGTTGGTGATACCATGGAAATAACATCTACACCATATTTTTTTGCTACTTCTTCAATTTCAGCTTTTTCTTCATAAGGTACATCCGGAGAAATAAATCCGTATACTCCAAGCTCCTGACATTTTGCAAAGAATGCATCATATCCATAATGGAAAATTGGATTAATATAGGTCATGAATACGAGCGGTACATCTGTTTCCTTACGAATCTTTGCAACTGCATCAAATAATCCCTGCATTTTAAAGCCTGCAGCTAAAGAACGAATATTGGCATCCTGAATAACTACACCTTCTGCGGTCGGATCCGAAAATGGAATACCAATTTCAATCATATCTGCTCCGGCATTTGCCATAGCTACTACATATTCAACTGTCTTATCGAGATTTGGATCACCTGCTGTGATAAAAGGAATAAAAGCTTTATTATTTTTGAATACTTCTGAAATCTTACTCATATAATTCTTCCCCCTTATATCTGGCAATAGCAGCTACGTCCTTGTCTCCTCTACCTGATAAACATACGATAATGCTGTCTTCTTTGTCATAGTCTTTTGCAATCTTTAATACCTGTGCTACAGCATGTGCACTTTCAATCGCACAGATGATACCTTCTGTTCTGGCCAGATATTCAAAAGCAGCAACTGCTTCATCATCTGTAACAGGTACATAATTTGCTCTCTTAATATCATGAAGATATGCATGCTCAGGTCCGATACCCGGATAATCAAGTCCTGCTGAAATAGAATAAACAGGAGCAATCTGTCCCTGATCATCCTGACAGAAGTAGGATTTCATTCCGTGGAAAATACCCAGACTTCCCTTGGCAATGGTTGCTGCATGAAGCTCTGTATCTACACCCTTACCGGCTGCTTCGCATCCGATCAGCTGTACTTCTTTATCTTCAATAAAGTTATAGAAGGCTCCCATAGCATTGCTGCCGCCTCCAACACAAGCTACAACAGCTTTTGGAAGTTTTCCTTCTTTTTCTAAAATCTGAGCTCTGGCTTCTTTACTGATTACACTCTGGAAATCTCTAACAATCATAGGGAATGGATGTGGTCCCATAACGGATCCCAAACAATAATGTGTATCATCTACTCTGGTTGACCATTCTCTCATTGCTTCATTTACCGCATCCTTCAGTGTCATGGTTCCGCTGGTAACAGGATGAACCTTTGCACCTAATAACTTCATACGATAAACATTAAGAGCCTGTCTGTCAGTATCTTCTTTACCCATAAATACTTCACATTCCATACCGAGAAGAGCTGCTGCAGTTGCAGTAGCAACACCGTGCTGTCCTGCTCCTGTTTCAGCGATAAGTCTGGTTTTACCCATCTTTTTTGCTAGTAATGCCTGTCCCAATACGTTATTAATTTTGTGCGAACCGGTATGATTTAAATCTTCTCTCTTTAAATAAATCTTGGCACCGCCCAAATCTTTGGTCATATTCTCTGCATAGTACAACAAAGAAGGACGACCTGCATACTGATCTAAAAGATCCATTAACTCTTTATTGAACTCGGGATCGTTTTTGTAATATTCATATTCTTTTTCCAGACGGATTAATTCGTTCATTAATGTTTCTGAAATATACTGTCCGCCGTGAATACCATATCTTCCTTTAGCCATTTTCTTTTCCTTTCACTACCTGTGTTAAATGCGGTTAATTTGCACTTAAAACAAGTTCCTTCATTTCTTTCATCTTTTGGTAATCCTTGACACCATCTGTTTCCAGGCTGCTGGATAAATCAATTCCAAAAGGAGTTGTCTTTTCAATCGCTTCGACAACATTGCACGCATTGATTCCTCCTGCTAAAAAGTAAGGCTTTGTACAATACTTTTTCACCTGCTCCATATACTTCCAGTCAAAGGTCTTTCCGCTGCCCTTTCCGCTGTCAAAAAGCAGATAGTCAGCACACACCTGATTAAGCATAGAATAATCTGTGTCATCTGTCAAATGAATCATGCGAATAAGTTCCTTATCCGTACGTTCTTTTAACCATTTCAGGTATTCTTCATCCTCCGAGCCGTGAAGCTGGGCGATGTCAATAATACCTTCATTTAAAAGATCTAATACAAACTCTCTGTCCGCATCTACAAAAACGCCCACTGCTTTGATATCGGGACTTAAGTTATCTTTCAATTCTCTGGCCTGCTCCTTGGTAACATTTCGTTTGCTTTTATCCCAAAAAACAAATCCGATAAAATCCGGTTTGATTTCATTGGCATACTCAATATCCACCATACGCTTCAGGCCGCACATTTTTATTTTGCTCATAACGATTTGCCTCTGAGTGTATCGAGCATTTCTTTTTTATTTTCGCTTCGCATCAAGGTTTCTCCGATCAATACCGCATCTGTCTGATTTTCACGAAGTCTTAAAATATCCTCTGTTGTCTTCATGCCGCTCTCTGATACAAAAATAATATCCTGCGGAATCAGCTGACGAAGTCTGATGGAGTTTTGAATATCTACAGTAAAGTCCTTTAAATTACGATTGTTTACACCGATGATTCTGGCACCGATTTCCAGTGCTGTTTTTACTTCTTCCTCATCATGTGTTTCTACGAGGCAGGAAAGACCTAATGAGTCTGCGATTTCCTTAAATCGGATGAGTTCTTCTCGGGAAAGAACACTACAGATTAATAGAATCGCACTGGCTCCGATTGCCTTTGCCTCATAAATCATATATTCATTTACTGTAAAATCCTTGCGGATAATAGGAATCGTAACATTCGCTGCGATTTCCTTTAAATATTCATTCGAACCCTGGAAATAATACGGCTCTGTCAAAACACTGATTGCTGCTGCGCCGGCATTTTCATAATCTTTGGCAATCTGAACATACGGAAAATCCGGTGCAATCAGTCCCTTGGAAGGTGATGCTTTTTTCACCTCACAAATAAACTGAATTTCATTCTGTCTGAGTGCTTTTTCAAATGGGAACTCCTGATTGATTTCCATGGAAAGAGCAGCCTTTTTGATTTCCTCCAAAGACACCTGTTTCTCCACTTCTATCATTCGTTCTCTTGTTTTTGCTACGATTTCATCTAATATCATGACTTGTTCCTTTATGTTTCCTTATTTCGATTTATAGATTCATTCTCATCTTATGCGTTTGAAGCTGCAATAAATTCATCTAATTTTTCTTTCGCCTTGCCGCTGTCAATTAAGTCTTCTGCCATACGGATACCCTTTTCGAGGCTTTCTGCTTTTCCGGCTACATATAAAGCAGCTCCACTGTTCATAACAACTGCATTTCTCTTTGGTCCTTTTTCACCGTTTAAAATATCCAATGTAATCTGTGCATTTTCCTGTGGTGTTCCACCAACAAGCTCTGATTTATCACATGATTCAAAACCAAACTGTTCCGGTCTGATTACATATGTCTGGAATTCTCCATTGTTGATTTCACATACAGTTGTAGGAGCACTCATAGAAATTTCATCCAGCTGATCCTGGCCATATACTACCATAGCTCTCTTTACACCCAGGTTTGATAATACCTTTGCGAGTGGCTCAACTAAATCTTCTGAGTATACACCCATAACCTGCATAGTAGCTCCGGCAGGATTTGCTAAAGGTCCTAAAATATTGAAGATAGTACGAATACCAAGCTCCTTACGAACCGGTCCTACATATTTCATAGCTGTATGATAAGTCTGTGCAAACAGGAAGCAGATTCCGATTTCCTTGAGCATCTGAGCACTCTTTGCAGGAGATACTGTAATATTTACTCCTAATGCTTCGAGACAGTCTGCTGCACCGCTCTTGCTGGAAGCAGCACGGTTACCATGCTTTGCAACAGGTACTCCGCCTGAAGATACTACCAATGATGAAGTAGTTGAAATATTGAAAGAGTTTGACTTATCTCCGCCTGTTCCTACGATTTCGAGAGCTTCTACATCATCCAAAAGCTTTACAGCATGATTACGCATTTCCTTGGCAGATGCTGTAATCTCTTCAATGGTTTCGCCCTTCATACTAAGTGCTGTTAAGTAAGCACTCTTCTGAATGTCTGATGCTTCACCGCTCATAATCTCATTCATTACTTCCTTGGCCATATCATAGCCGATGTCTTCTTTGTTTGTTAATTTAATAATTGCTTCTTTAATCATTGTTTTTTCTCCTTTTGTTTTTTGTTATATTTTCGTTTTCTTATTGTTCGTTATAAAAACTATTTGATTTTTACTTTGATGAAGTTTGAAATCATCTGTCCTCCGGTTGGAGTCATAATGGATTCCGGATGGAACTGAAGTCCGAATATCGGATAATCCCTATGCTCTACTGCCATAATTTCACCGTCATCTGTCACACTGGTTACCTTGAGGCAATCCGGAATACTGTCCTTTTTCGCTGCCAGCGAATGATATCTGGCTACCTGAACCTCTTTTTCCATGCCTTTAAAAATCTGACTGTCTGTATCGAGTGATACCTGACTTACTTTCCCGTGCATCATTTCTTTTGCATAAGTAACATTAGCACCAAATACCTCACAAATTGCCTGATGTCCGAGACAAACTCCCAGGATTGGATATTCTCCCTTGAGCTGACTTACCACCTCTTCACAAATACCGGCATCACTTGGTTTACCCGGTCCCGGTGATAATACAATATGACTGGGATTTAATGTACGAATCTCATCAATTGTCATCTTGTCATTTCTCACAACCTTGATCTCTGTATCATAGGTTCCGATCAGCTGATATAAATTATAAGAAAAACTGTCATAATTATCAATCAATAATATCATAATCAATACCTCCGTCTGCCGCTTTTAATGCATTTACGACTGCTTTTGCTTTGTTGATGCATTCTTCGTATTCTTTTTCCGGTACAGAATCTGCTACGATTCCGGCTCCTGATCTGACATACACTTTACCGTTCTTTGCAAAGGCCAAGCGAATGGCGATACAGGTATCCAGGTTTCCGGTGAAATCCAGATATCCGATGGCTCCGCCGTAAATTCCTCTCTTGTTATCTTCCAATTCATTGATGATTTCACACGCTCTGAGCTTTGGTGCTCCGGAAAGAGTTCCTGCAGGCAAAATAGCATCGACTGCATCGACTGCATCCTTATCATCTCTGATACATCCCTTGACGGTAGATCCGATATGCATTACATGTGAAAATCTTTCGATTGCCATGTATTTTTCTACATTCACAGAAGCAATCTTACTTACCTTTCCGATATCGTTTCTTCCCAGGTCAACCAGCATATTGTGTTCTGCTCTTTCCTTTTCATCCGCCAGAAGTTCTTTTTCCAAGGCTTCATCTTCTGCCTGTGTTTCTCCCCTTTTTCTGGTACCTGCCAATGGGAAGGTATACAGCCAGTTCTTTTCGAGCTTTACCAAAGTTTCCGGTGATGCACCGGCGATTTCTACGTCTTCACTGGAGAAATAGAACATATACGGAGAAGGATTGGAAGTACGCAAAATTCTGTATGTGTCTAAAAGACTGCCTTCGATATCCGCTTCCATACGATTGGATAATACCACCTGGAAAATATCTCCTTCTTTGATATAATCCTTTCCTTTCTGAACCATTTCACAATATTCTTCTTTAGAAAAGAGTGGATTAAAATCTGATTTCAGTTTTAATGGTCTGTATTCTTCCGGCTCACCGTGAAGAATCAGATTTGCCATTTCCTGAAGTGTTCTTTCTGCCTGTCGGTAATTGATTTCCAAATCATCTGTCTTGATATTTACAATTAAAATAATTTTCTGTCTGTAATGGTCAAATGCGATTACTTTATCAAAAAGCATCAGATCCATGTCTTTGAAGAAATCATCTTCCTTGGCATCAAGATTGAGGGATGGCTCGCTGTATTTGATATAATCATAAGAAAAATATCCAACCAGACCGCCGGTAAATGGAGGAAGGCCCTCAATCTTCGGACTCTTGTACTGTTTTAATATTTCGCGTATTGTTTCACCCGGATGGTCAACTTCTTTGGTAATGGTCATACCGGATTTAATATTTAATATATGGTTGTGACAGGTAAGCTCGAGCGTCGGATTATAACCTAAAAATGTATATCTTCCCCACTGCTTATTATTTTCTGCACTTTCGAGCATATAAGTATGCTTACTGATTCTCTTTGCTGCTCTTAATACCTCGATAGGAGTTTTTCGATCGGAATACAGTTCCATACTTACCGGAACGACTCCAAACTTTTCCATCATGGTAATCTTTTTTAACTGTTCTAAACTTGGATAACTCATCTTTCATCCCCCTATTTTCTGAACTATTGCCTAATTTGATTGCATTTACGGCAATTCTTTTGATTGCACTGCCGGAAAGGCCGCGCAACGCCGGGTCGCGGTATACAATAAAAAAAGTCCCTGGCAGAATAAATCTTATTCTGCCAAGGACGGTTATACTATACTTCCCGCGGTGCCACCTTGCTTTACGATGCAACTCGTACACTCATCAGATACTATCATATCTGTGACAACTAACGTATGCCTTCACGTCACATGCTACTAAGTACTCCCGTTCACTGTGCCCTCAGTGGTCCATTTAATAGTCTGCGTTCTGTCTGGCTCTCAGCTTTCCAAACTCTCTGTAAGTGCACGATCCATTTTTATCTCCACTTCAACGGTTTATCACGTTAAATTAAAATTAGTTTATCATTTTAAGTTCTATTTTGCAATACTATTTTAGAATTTTTTTAACAAACCCGGCAGCCGCCTGTTGGTCGAATTTTCAATACATGGCAGCTTTCTTTACCAAAGATTTGCTCCATTGCTTCTTTATAACCGGAAACCTCATCATTACGAACAAAGGCCTGTATCGTACCTGCAAACCCGCCGCCATGGATTCTGGATACTCCGTTCTCTTTTAAATAACTTTCTGAAACAGCTAGTGCCAAACTCACCTTTTGATTTAACGGATCCTTTGCCGAATATATATTTTGCAAATACTTTGCAGAGGAATTACCACTTTCCTTTACCAGACTTAAAAAGTTATCATAGGCTCCCTTTTCAAGAGCTGCAAAGATTTCCTCTACTCTCCGGTTTTCCTCAAAAAAATGAATCGCTCGAAGAATCGCTCTGTCACACACCTTTTCTCTCAGTGATGCCAGTTCGCTGTAAAACTCCTCTTTTCGAACCTGCCGAAGCACTTCCTTGCCAAAGAATTCGGCTACTGCCTTCATCTCCTGTGGGACAAGCGCATAATCATCTGTCAAATCCGCATGAGAGCCCTTGGTATCCACGATGCACAGACTCAGTCCTGCCGATTCAAAATTACAGGAGGCCTGCTTTACCAACGGGTTCTCTGCATTTTCAAAATCAATATAAATCATACCGCCAACACTGCAGGCCATCTGATCCATAAGCCCGCATGGCTTCCCAAAATACTGATTTTCCGCATACTGACCAATCTCAGCGATTGTCACCGCATCTACGTTTCCGTCATTATACAGGTGAGAAAAAACAGTCCCGATCAGGCTTTCAAAAGCAGCTGAGGAAGACATTCCGGCACCTACTAATACATCACTGGTAACATACGCATCAAATCCACCAATCTGATACCCGGCCTGTTTCATACCGGCTGCTACGCCTCTGAGCAAAGCTGCTGTAGTATTTTTCTCATTATCCTGTATTGTCAGATTTGTCAAATCAATAGTTATCATAGGGTAACCTTCGGATACCAGTCGTATCTGCGGCTCATCTGTTTTCACGCAAACAGCAATCACATCCAAATTGACAGAAGCAGCCAATACCTTTCCCCTTTGATGATCGGTATGATTGCCGCACACCTCAGTTCGACCCGGTGCACTAAAAATCTGAACGCCATTGTCACTGCCAAAGATACGTTCAAATTCTGCTATTGCCTTTTGATATCTGACCTTTTGCTCCTTGATTCTGTTTTCATCTACATATAACTGCTTTAGTGTTTCTTCCTTTATCTGCACCTTTTACAGCCCCCAAAAGTTTCATTAGATTTCAAATTTTTTCTTCATTTCATAAAAGGTAAAGCTTCCGTCTGCAATCAGCTCATCCTTGTCATTGGCGATTTCTACGCGATAAACCGCCAGTCTGCTGCCCTTTCTCATCAAAAAAGCCTTGCAGCGTATATATGCGGTGTCATTAGCCGGCATCAGATAATTCATGGTACCGCCTACGGTTGAATGAAAGTTTCCATGCGCACAAGCCGCAAATCCGCTGACAATATCCGCAATCGCATAAATCGCACTGCCGTGAAGTCCTCCGTACGGATTAATTACCTCATCACGATACGGAATGATTCCCTGTGCAAATTCCGGTCCCAGTTTCTCGATTTCCAAACCGATATATCTCATATATGGGTTGGAAGTTAATATCTTTTGAAGCTTTTCAAGCATTTCTTCATTAAACTCCAGCCCGCCGCTCACTTCAATGGGCCTGTTGTCTTTTAAATACATCTGTTCCATAACTAGTAAATACTCCTGCCTATAAATCTAACACTACTTCTACCGGACAATGATCAGAGCCAAGCACAGTGGTATGAATATCCGCTGATACCAGCTTTTCTTTTAAAGCCTCTGATACGAGGAAATAGTCAATTCTCCATCCTGCATTCTTTTGTCTGGCCTGAAAACGATAAGACCACCAGGAATAAATATCCGTTTTGTCCGGATAAAAGTATCGGAATGTATCTATCATACCGCTTTCCAAAAGAGCCGTCATTTTACTTCTTTCTTCATCTGTAAATCCGGCATTGTGACGATTGGTCTTGGGATTTTTCAGGTCAATCTCCTGATGTGCGACATTCAAATCCCCACAGATAATAACCGGCTTGTTTTCTTCCAGTTTCTTTAAGTATTCTCTGAAATCATCTTCCCATACCATACGATAATCGAGTCTTAACAATTCCTGTTTGGAATTTGGTGTATAACAGGTAACCATATAGAAATTATCATACTCTAACGTGATGACTCTTCCTTCCTGATCATGTTCCTCAATACCGATACCGTACGAAACACTGAGAGGTTCCTTTTTTGCAAAAATAGCAGTGCCGGAATATCCCTTTTTCACTGCATAATTATAATACTGATAGTAGCCCGGCATATCCAGCTCTATCTGTCCTTCTGATATTTTTGTTTCCTGTAAACAGAAAAAATCAGCGTCTGCTTGCTCAAAAAATTCCATAAATCCTTTTTGCAGGCAGGCTCTGATTCCATTAACATTCCAAGATATACACTTCATTGTTTTCCATCCTTTTTATTTTTCTCTCGCGTAGATAATACACCAATAGAAATAGCCATCATCTCCCAAATAAACGCCTACACCAATATCCGTATAGGTTCTGTTAATGATGTTTGCCTTATCTGATGCACTTCTCATCAGCGCATTTACGCAGCTTTCCGGATTAACAAATTCACAGGCAATAGACTCTGCTGCGATTTCATAATCATATCTCATATCGATTGCAGAGGTCCATTTTGTCTGATTTGGTCTGGTGTGCGAAAAAGAATATTTATAAATCTCTTTTGCTCTTTTCGCTGCTGCCTTTGATAAATAGCTATTTGTATCTAAAGACGCCAGTCCATACTCGCGTCTTTTTACATTGATTTTTTTAATCGTAGATTTAATATAAGAATTCTGTCTGGTAACCACAGTAAGTCTGCAGCTGAGCACAGAAGTACCAAGCTTTGCTTTAATTGTAACAGTACCCTTTTTCTTGGCAGTCACGAGCCCTCTCGAGGTAACAGTTGCAACCTTTGGGTTGGTACTTGACCAGGTCACCTTTTTATCTGCATTCTTTACACTAAGCTGATATTTGCTGCCAATTACCATTGTCTTTTTGCTGACACTGATGGTAGGTTTGGTTGTCTTTGCCTGTGCATAAAAAGGAAACGCTCCGATGAAAAGCGTAACCATAAGCATCATAATAAAACACTTTAAAAATAGATTTGTCTGTTTACTCTTCATATAATACCCTCTAATTCTGTTGACGTTTTTTGCCCTGTGGGATATTCACATATATCTGCCCACAATAACCCTATAATGAGTATATCGGCAGAATGTATCAAAAATGTATCACTACAAAACCATTTTCTCACTAAAAAACAAATCCTGCAACAAAATGAACCAAAAAAGCCACAATCCAGGCTACCACACACTGCTCAATCACAACAATCGTTGCCCATTTTGTTCCCAGCTCACGCTTTACTGCTGCCACTGCTGCCACACACGGAGTATATAGCAGACAAAATACCAACAGACTAATCGCACCTGACAAAGGTAAAAACTCAAGCAGTGCTGCATTTGATCCAAACAAAATAGTCAGTGTCGATACTACACTTTCCTTGGCTAAAAATCCGGTAATCAAGGAAGTACATACTCTCCAATCACCAAAACCAAGCGGCGCAAAGAGCGGTGCAATCACACCTGCCAAAAGAGCCAGAATACTGTCTTTGGAATCTGCTACCATATTGAATCCCAGACTAAAGTTTTGTAAGAACCAAATAATGATAGTTCCGAGGAAAATAATGGTAAATGCCTTTTGTAAAAAGTCTTTTGCTTTTTCCCAAAGAAGCTGAAGTACATTTTTCATACCCGGAAGTCTGTAATTTGGCAGTTCCATAACAAAAGGAACCGCTTCTCCTTTGAACTTGACAGATCTTAATATCACTGCTGCTAAAATTCCGACTAAAATACCCAGTATATATAAACCAATCATTACCACAGGCTCATATCCCGGGAAAAAGACGGATGCCAAAAACGCATAAATCGGCACCTTGGCTGAGCAGCTCATATACGGAGTTAACAGAATTGTCATTTTACGGTCTCTTTGAGAAGGCAGCGTTCTGGCAGACATAATACCAGGAACACTACATCCAAAGCCTACCAGCATCGGTACTATACTTCTGCCGGATAATCCCAGTTTACGCAGCGGTTTATCCATCACAAAGGCTACTCTGGCCATATAACCGCTGTCTTCCAACAATGACAAAAAGAAAAACAAAACAATGATAACCGGTAAAAAGCTGAGTACACTGCCCACACCGGAAAAAATACCGTCTACTACCAGTGAAGTAATCGCTTCATTTACATTTCCTTTTTCAAACAAAAATACGACAAACTGTGTAATATGATCAATTCCCATTTCTAATAAATCAGACAAAAATGCACCGATTACCTCAAAGGTCAGGAAAAAGACTGCACCCATAATCAGAATAAAAGCCGGAATCGCTGTGTACTTACCGGTTAATACTTTATCAATTCTTCGGCTGAGCGCATGCTCCCTGCTCTCCTTTGGTTTTACAACGGTTTGCTTACAGATTCTTCTGATAAAGGAAAAACGCATATCCGCAATCGCTGCACCTCGGTCAAGCTCTCTTTCCTTTTCCATCTGTAAAATAATATGTTCCAGCGTATCCTTTTCGTTTTCATCCAGCTTTAATGCTTCCAAAATCAGCTTATCATTCTCAGTCAATTTTGATGCAGCAAAACGAATCGGGATTTCCTGATCAATCGCATGGTCTTCTATCATATGCATAACAGCATGAAGACATCTGTGTACCGCACCCTTGTATTCGGTTGCAGAGCAAAAGTCCTGTCTCTGAGGTGTTTCCTGATACTTTGCTACATGAATCGCATGATCAATCAGTTCCTCAATACCTTCATTTCTGGCAGCTGAAATCGGAATAACCGGTATACCTAAAAGTTCCTCGAGTTCATTTACTCGAATACTTCCGCCGTTTAAACGGACCTCATCCATCATATTTAGTGCCAACACCATTGGGATATTGAGTTCCAATAACTGCATAGTCAAATATAGGTTTCGTTCAATGTTCGTCGCATCGACAATATTGATAATACCCTTTGGCCTATTATTTAATAAAAAGTCTCTGGTCACCACTTCTTCACTGGTATATGGTGACATGGAATAAATACCGGGCAAATCTGTAACCAAAGTGTTTGGAAATCCTTTGATGGAGCCGTCCTTTCTGTCAACGGTAACACCTGGGAAATTACCTACATGCTGATTGGAACCGGTTAACTGATTAAACAAAGTAGTCTTTCCGCAGTTCTGATTACCTGCCAATGCAAAAGTAAGCACTGTCTTACTGTCGAGCGGATTTTCGGTTTCCTTTTCATGATAAATACCATCCTCACCAAAACCGGGATGATGCGTATGCTTTCTCGGCATAGGCACGATTTCTTCTATCTCTCTGTCATCAAACGGATCGGAATGCGGTGCGTACTCTTCAATCTCTATTTTGGCGGCGTCATCCAGTCTGAGGGTTAATTCATAGCCGTGAATTTTGTATTCAACCGGATCTCCCATCGGAGCCAGCTTGACCATGGTGATCTCCACACCGGGAATCACACCCATATCCAAAAAGTGCTGTCTTAAAACACCTTCGCCGCCTACTATTTTAATGATTGCCGACTTACCTGCCGGTAACTGATCTAGTGTCATATTCTATCCTTTTCAAAAAATAAGGGCACTCCTCCAAGGAATGCCCCATACTATTCTTATTATTTTGCTCCTCTATATTTTCGAACTACCTTCTCAAGAAGAGGTGCAACTGGCTGCCATTTTACAGGCCCTATAGCTTTGCGTCATAAGCTTTCGCATATTTTGCCACTTACTTAATTTCATAATACACAACATCTATCGGAATTTCAAGTTGTTTTTGAATTTTTCTGATAAATAACAGTTCGGCGCACAACTTAACTGTAAATTCTCTTGTGAAAATATTACATATCTCTTCTGAGAACCTTGTGCACGGACTCAATCAAGCATTTCTTGGTAAAATAACCATCGCGAAGTAAAGAAGCAAATCTGGCAACATTTTCCGTCATTTGCTGATATTCTTCTGCTGTCATTTGACTCACCTTTTCTACTGCTTCATCTAATGTATCAGCAACAATTGCCAAGCCGTTGTCCTCTAATAGTTTCTGATTTGAAATCCCCCTAGGCACAATGACCGGTATTCCTGCTGCAAGAATTGCGCTTAATTTAAAAGAGTTGTTATAGGTCATATAATTCTTCCAAGCCTCTTCTGCATACCAAACCAATCCAAATCCACCTTTTGATAATTCATATGTTAACAGCTTTTGATCCATCCAAGGCTTATTTATAACATTTGCGCCTTTGCATTCATCCATGCTATATACACAAAGCGGAACATCAAAAGTCCATTCTTTTACAAAAGTAAATTTTTCAGGATCACCGGGAAAATGAATAATTTTCGTAAACATAGGATTTGGTAAATTAATACCATCCAAAGTATAGTCCCATATTTCCTGAAATACATATGGGATTTCAGGACTTAGTCCTTCTTCCTGTAATCTATCCCTCATTGCACTTGTCGGAAAAACAACTGCATCTGACATATTCAAAATGGAAATATGGTCTTCTACAGGACCGCAAAATCCGATTCCCATATATGGGCTAAAATCATGCATAAATATGATTACTTTACAACCATACGAATGCAATTTGTTCACTAACGCATCATCATATCCAATTCCATTCCATGTAGGATATTGAAGAATAACAATATCTCCCGAATTGACACCTCCGATAATGCCATCCAATCTATTATTTAGCAAATCTTCCGGTTCTACAAAATTAGGGAAGCCATAGATTCCCATTTCCTTATATCCTAACTGATGTCCAATTTGTGCGCACATTACCTGCGCATATTGCACTGTAGCCGAATCAAAATACCCATTAAGCTTTGAAATATATATATTCATAGTTTACTCCCATCATTTTAATCAACCCTGAAATAAATCATTCGCACAATTTTAATAAGCTCCAAGCAACTCAGAATAAGACTTTGCCTCCTGTGCCATTGCATGATTTTCCTGTATTTTTAAATGTTTTCCCCAAATTTCTTGATCGTTGATAATTTTATTCAAAAGATCCACCATTCCAGATACATTTTCCAAAGCAAATCTATGCTCAGGAGCTACAAACTCATCATTATGCAAAGTATCAAAAAATCCCAGAATCAACATGTGATTCAAAAATGCTTTTGAAATTGCAGAAGCAATCTCGTTTGCATAATTGATATCCAAATATAAATCACATTTCTTCCATAATTTTTCCAACATACCTTCTTTTACACCGGGATATAAGCATACATTTTTATTCTTTCCCATATCCAAAAGTTTTGAAGACATCTCTGTAATCGCAGCAATATGGAATATACAATCCGGCAAACTTTCCACCAATTCCTGAAGGTTCGCTATTTGATCAGAATTGGTACATATTAGTACATTTTTACTATACGCTGTTTCTTTCTCAAAAGGATAGATATATCCCATCGGGATTAGCATATCTTTTGGTGCACCAAGTTCAATCAGTTTTTCATAAGCTTTTCGATTTTGAACCACAATTTTTTTTGTACGCTGATTTCCTTCAAAAATCAGTTTCATATTTCCCGGAATATCATCACGCGCTTTTTCCTGCCAAAACAGGATATCATTCTTTGACTTATCCTCTGCATAATAAGATACAAAATGAGGCAAAGACAAAGAATTATAAAAAATAGCAGCCTGATCCAATCCTGCACATTTTAGAAAATAGTTTATAAAACCGACTTTCCCATGAAATATTTTGGTTTCTGATTTCTCGTTCACCAAAATATCCTCTGTTACAAAATTTTCCTCTATAATAGGAACTCCTGCTTCAGAAAAATAAGTCTTATATACTTTTTGTCCGCTTTTATTATATATGATTCTGGCATACAGATTCCCATATTTATCATACATATCACTAGAGCGCACAATTCCCTTTTCATTTAGCCAGTCTACTTCTTTAACCAGTCTTTTATTTGTAGGCTCAGAATAGAATATTCTAGCCCTTTCTTTATCTAGATTCTGAACTTTTCCCTGCGTATATGTTGAAGATATTTCCCAATAATCCGGTACTGTAATTTGATCAAAAAATTTAGGAATTTTACCTTCTCTGTTCTCGTATCCTGCCCTGTCAATAAAGAAGCGATAAACAGAAGTCATACCCTCCGGCAAGAAACCGCTATCTTCTACAATCACAACGCAGATATTCGATTTTACCGCTTCAAATGACTGAAATAATCTATATGCATCGTTTTCAAATGAATCCAGTAAAAGAACTATATCAGTTCTGTAATCAAATTGTTCCATTTTTTCTCCACCTCTTGACTCAGATATTGTTTTGCCAGATTGTAGGAATATTGTTGAAACTCCTCCATATCTGCCTGCACAAACAATTTAACAATTGCATCGCTAAGATTCAAAATTCTATCCGGAATTGTTTGTTCATCATGATAATCCAGTCGATAGCCATTTTTATCTGTCCATACAAAAGTCTGATTGCCGTACCTGACATCAAAACCAATAATAGGTAGTCCGCTACCCACAGCTTCTAACAATGTCAACCCAAATCCTTCACTGGTTGATCCTGCTATATACGCCTCGTAATTTTGGTACACTTCATCCAATTTTTGCTGCCCCATCAGACGAATGCAATCCTCACAGTTGTTCTTTTCAATCAGTGCTTTAATTTTTTCTTCTTCTCCGCCTTTACCGTAAATATCCAGTGTGACGCCCGGAATCTTTTTTTTGGCAATAGCGACTGCTTCCACCAACCAATCAACATGCTTTTCACTCGCCAGTCTGGAAGCTGTGATAAGTGAAAATGGTTTTCGAGGCTCAGTCGGAACCTTGAGTTCAGCAATTGCCCCAACAGGTATTGTTACTATTTTGGGTTCCACTTGATGATATTTTTTAAAGTGTTCTTTCAGTAAGTCATTTTGTGCCTGAGTGGCTGTAATGTAAAAATCTATATGTTTCGTCTGTGAGAATGAATACTCATAATAATTGTTCCAAAGACTATAATTATCATTTGTGCTTCCTTCACTGAAGTGATCTGCATGAATTACGATACCTACTTTAGCCGGCTTCGCATTTTGCATAATACTCTGACCGACTCCGGTAGTTCTGTCTATAATGACGATATCCTTTTCCGTAAGTCCCATCTGTGAAACCATATATCCTACAAATTCCTCTTTTGAACCGAGAATTTTATCAGGGAACTGATACATAACATCATCATCATCTATAATTTCTTCGTATGCAGTGCTTCCGTTTTCATTATAAAAACGTCTCTGGTATAGATGTGCCTTTCCATCAAGCGGCGCATAATACTCTGAATACAGTTTACAATAGGTATAATAATCCTTACGGACCAGACATCCATCCGATACCAGTTCTACTCGATGAATCAGATTACTTCCTGCTTTCACACGATACGCAGTACAAAAATTACCATCTCCTTCAAAATGATAACGAACAGTATCCTCTTCTTCTTTCCTGGTAAACTTCTGATTTCCAAAAGTCTTTTCCAAATCTGCCATTGTAAATGAAACAGGTGCTATTTGCGTATCCGTAAAAAAAGTATACAACCAGATAATCTCTTCATCCGGAAAATCCAAATTTGCCGTCATATGCTCTATATTTTCTCTCGGAAACATATCCGTAAAAACAAATTTAGCATCGACTCCTAAATTTCGAAATACCTTTCCTCTATAGCTTTGAGCATATTCTACACCGGAACTGGCCCATCCTATTCCTAAATTAAAATTATAAATCATACTATTTCCTCTTACGGTAAAATCATATGAAGATTATCTTCCTTATCCACCGTCACATTACTTAATAAAATATTACGCATTATATCCTGATAAATCTGCTTTTTCATCTTATCATAAGAATCAAAGGAATCATTCTGGTATTCTAACAACAGATTTCTCTGAGCAAAGCTTCTTCCCGATACCGCAGACTGAAGCTGCTGCAAATAATCCACCTGTTCTACCCAGGCATCGTCAATCGCATGAAGTTTCGCTCTTCGCAGAAACTCATCCATCAGTTTTGCACTGCCCAGCTTTTCTCTTTGCTTTGCCATTCCCTTTTCAACTTCATTATATAAATCTTTTTGCAATATCCTTTTGTTAGCCAAGGCCAACTCACTTGCCCTCTCATCCAATCGATAGGATAAATTATCCAAAACAAAACGATTTACCATATTTTCAGTGATATTCTTTTCTGACATCA
>JAZUKG010000038.1:0-3551 GCA_045643145.1 Lachnospiraceae bacterium
TCAACCATGAAGCACAGGCTTCGGCTGACTATGAACTGATAAATGAGGAACTTACACAGAATGCCTTCAAGGCCAATGCCTTAGGTGGCCTTATGGGTCCGGTTTCCAGCAATATCGGTAATATTCTTTATCTTGGTGTTGCCATGATCGGTGCCTATTTCCTGATTAGCGGCAAACAAAACCATTCTATTTCCGGTATGGTCTTTGATGTTTCCATCGTTATTACTTTCATGCGTATGACCAGACAGTTCTCCGGTAACATTAACCAGATGACTCAGAGCTTCAACAATATCGCCATGGCTTTGGCCGGTGCGGAAAGAGTCTATGAACTGATGGCCAACGAACAGGAAGCTGATGATGGTTATGTCTTTCTGGTCAATGCGGAAATTGATGAAGAAGGCAATATCACCGAAACTGAAAAGCATACAGGTAAATGGGCCTGGAAGCATCAGCATGGTGATGGAACACTGACCTATCAGAAACTGGAAGGCAATGTTGTTCTGGAAAATGTTGACTTTGAATATGAAGAAGGCAAGCCGGTTCTGCACGATGTTTCCGTTTATGCGGAACCAGGTCAGAAAGTTGCTTTCGTTGGTGCCACCGGTGCCGGTAAAACAACTATTACCAATCTGATTAACCGTTTCTATGATATCGCTGACGGCAAGATCAGATATGACGGCATTAATGTCAATAAAATCAAAAAATCCGACCTGCGCCGTTCCATCGGTCTGGTTCTGCAGGACACCAACCTCTTTACCGGTACGGTAATGGATAATATCCGTTATGGTAAACTGGATGCCACGGAAGAAGAAGTTATCGCTGCTGCCAAACTGGCCGGAGCTGATGATTTCATTACCCGTCTGCCTCAGGGTTATAACACCATGCTGACAAACAATGGTGCCAACCTGTCTCAGGGGCAGAGACAGCTGCTCGCTATTGCCAGAGCTGCTGTTGCTGATCCTCCAGTCATGATTCTTGATGAAGCAACATCTTCTATTGACACCCGTACGGAAGCTATTGTTCAGGCTGGTATGGATAAACTGATGGAGGGACGTACTGTCTTTGTTATTGCCCACAGACTTTCAACAGTCATGAACTCTGATGTCATCATGGTTTTAGATCATGGTCGAATCATTGAACGCGGTAATCATGAAAAACTGATTGCCGATCGGGGTGTTTACTATCAGCTTTATACCGGTGCCTTCGAACTCGAATAAAATACAGATTGAATTTTCCATTAAAAGGGGCTGTAAAAAAACCTAACTTTTAAGTTAAGGAGTTTACAGCTCCTTTTTTCATTTGTTTGAGGAATACTTATAGGAGTCCTTAGCCAATTGATTAATACTTTTTTCCACTTTCTTATTGACCCTATTCGCCAATCTTTTGGCGCTAGGCTTTTTAAAATGTTCAGCACATAATCCTTCTGGGGCAACCCAGTATTTCTTCTTAAGATTACCACTATAAAATCTAAACAGCTTTCTGATATTGAAGCCAAGACATACAAGCATGAATTCCATTGACACATTGTCTATTCCTGTCCTTCTGAATCTTTCATAACCGAAATCCTGTTTTATTATCCCGAAAGCTCCTTCAACCTGTGAACTTCTGTTTACCCTCATTTCAATGCCTTTCGCTGACAAAAGATTTGTTTCTGATTCCTGAATCAGCTTTCTCAGTTCCTCATTGACTTCAAAAATACGAAAATCAGCATCTTTTCTAGACATATACCTTTTACAGAAAGATGAGAATGAGCATATTGAGCATCCTTCAACTTTATAAAAATATGAATCTTTATTTTTGACATGTCTTCCTTCTATTTCTTCCATTTGCCCTATATTGCCATTAAGACATGTGATAGTTTTATCACTGTTGACTCTATATGGAAAAGGATTTCGTCCTGATACATTTCCTTCCCAGCTAGAGTGTTTTACATAGCTTGTAATGTTTTTTGTCTTCATATATCTGTAGTTTTTTAGGTTTCCATATCCTGCATCGGCTACTACATTTATTGGCAACATCCCGTATTCTTTCTCATAATCCTCTAAAAATGGTATGAAATCATCATAATCATTCCTCGATTGGCTAACCATACACCATATTATTATTCCATCTGATACTCCAAGCTGTGCATTATAGGCTGCATGCATATTACTGCCTAGTCCTGAATAATAGTCTTCCTTAAGGCACATCGCCGTAGCATCTTTATCTGTTTTATAGTATGAGTTTCGTTTCTCTCCGCAAATTTTCTCCTTTTCTTCATATTCGATACTCTTGCCTAGATAAATGCTCATTGTTTCAAAGTCGTCTTTGTATTGTCTGTTTTCCTTAAGCTCAAGATTGTAGACGGATAATTTCTCTGCCAGTTCATTCAATTTCTTTGCCACCATGTCTACAGGTATAATACCTTCAGATGGTATCCCTCTGTCTATGCCATGTTTATTAAGTATGGCTCTTATTTTATCCGAAAGCTTGTTATGAAATTTTATTGGTTTCCATACAAATTTATATTTATTGGCATCAGCTTCAAATTTAGATCCATCGATAAATATAGTTGAATTATCTATTCCGCATTCTTTAATAATAGCTTTTGTGACGCTTGAATAGATGCTCCTTATATTAGGCTTTATTTTCTCATTAATGAAATTAGAAATGGTCATATGGGTTGGCATTTCTCCATCCATAATATAAATAACTCTTAGATCATAGTGACACATTTCTTCAATGTTACGTAAGGATCCTTTTCCAAATGTGAAACAGTAAAGAACTGCTGCGAATAAATTTGACTGATTGTAGTTTGGCCTTCCTCCTTTTATCTGGTCTTTTTCTTCTGATTCAATTTGTTTCAGTACTTCTGATTTATCGATAAAATTCAGAAATTTATCGATTTTCTCCACCTCTTTCTTTTCTAACGAGAAGGAAGATATTAAAAAGCCCTGCTTTGTGTTAAAATAATTCATATAAAATATATTGCGGTAGATATATTTTATCAGTACTGAGGGCTCCGGGTTCGATTCCCCGAGCTTTTTTTATACTTTGAACGCAAAAAAGGAGCTGTAAGCCCCTTACCTTAATTGTTAGGTTTTTTTACAGCCCCTTTTTTATTAACCTTTAATTCCGCCTCTGGCAACACCGTTAATGATGTATTTACGAGCGATAAGGAACAGAATAATCATCGGCAGAACACATACACAGGCAGCCGCCAGCTGCAGCTGAGTACTGCTTCCGGCATCAGTCATAAACTGTGAAAGACCGAGAGGAACTGTTCTGAATTTATCAGTATAAATAGTCAGCTGTGTCCATAAATAAGAGTTCCAGCTGGTAATGGTATTTAACAGAAGAATTGTTACAAGACTTGGTTTGGCAATCGGAACCATGACTTTCCATAAATAGTTCCAGTTTCCGCATCCGTCAATTCGGGCTGAATAATATAGACTGTCCGGAATAGTATCAAAGAAATTCTTCAGAATGTATGTATAGAAAACGCTGCTGGTAAACGGAACAATCAGAGCCGGAATGGAATTGACCAGTCCAATCTTAACAATAGTCTGATA
>JAZUKG010000039.1:0-65261 GCA_045643145.1 Lachnospiraceae bacterium
GATAGATTTATGCTTCTGTTTAAAGAAGCTGGCGAGATGAAGAATATAGATCCGGCTTCTGCTGATGCTCAGAATCTTGTAAAGAGAATACAGGACTATATTACAGAAAACTTATATACATGCACAAATAAGATTTTGCGCGGATTAGGGAAAATGTATTCAGACGGTGGAGACTTTACAACGAATATCGATTCATATGGCGGAGAAGGTACAGCCATTTTCGTAGCAAATGCGATAGAAGTCTATTGTGATAATGCAGAGTAAATTGAAAGTTTTTAGAAGAAACCTTGATTTTTCAAGGTTTCTTTTTTTGTGGTATAATCAATATTGGGAATTTTTGTAGAGCTGGTTGCACGATATAATCTTGATGGATGCAAAAAGCAATGGAATCTTGGCACACCGGTTTCAATAGTCAGAATGATAAAGAAAAGAAAGTCAGATTTTGATAATACTACTTAAGGAATGAATGAAAAAGATGAAAAAGAAGAATAGATATTTTTTAAAAATATCATATTTATATATGTTCGATGAAAAACAAATCGAATTGTTGGAGAAGTTCCAGATAAGAACGAAATATGAGACAGAGCCGCCACATGGAGACCCAATATATTCTATATCTTTTAAGGATAAAGAATTACCTTTTTGGATATATGGAAGAAACATTATTTTTATTGATGAAACAAAAGTTATGGTAGATGCTGTGAAACCTAATACATGGATGCCGGTTTATACCGTAATTATTGATATGAAAAAAGATATGTATGTCAGGTTTAAGAATTGGTATACAGACATTTCTATTATGGATAATCAGATAAAGTTAACTCATCGGCCTAAAAAGACCGAAGAGATATTTGGTGGATTTGATGAGTTGGAATGGATTGCTCTATGAAGGGTGAAGAAAGATGATTATTAAAAAGAAAAATAAAGACAATTCTTTAAGTAGCTTTTATTTTTCTGTAACAGAGATGGCTTGTTTTACATTTTAGAGAAAAAGCACCAATTGTCAACCATTATTAACATTGTGGTTGACAATTCTGTTTTTATACGATATTGTTAACATGTTTGAAAAAGAATATGGAATAAAAACAGGAGACAAAACAAATGAATTCAAAAATTAAAACAATGACTACATGTGCATTATTTGCAGCGATTATGTGTATTTGCGGACCGTTGTCGGTACCGATCGGACCGGTTCCGGTATCTCTTACCAATCTGGTACTTTATTTTGCAATCATGATTCTGGATACAAAGAAATCCTTTGTCAGCTATCTTTTATACCTTTTAATCGGTATTGTAGGACTTCCGGTCTTTTCCGGTTTTCAGGGAGGACTTGGCAAGGTAGTAGGTCCTACCGGCGGATATTTAGTAGGTTTTTTGTTAATGGTAATCATTGGTGGTATTATCATGGAGAAAACAGAAGCCAAGATTTGGATTACCATTCTCGGAATGATTTTAGGAACCATTGTATGCTATGCTTTTGGAACGGTTTGGTTTATGGCGATTATGGATTATGAACTGATGCCTGCACTGGCATTATGTGTATGGCCATTCATTCCGTTTGACCTGGTAAAGATTGTAATAGCTGTATTTGCCGGAAAGGTAGTTCGAAAGAGACTGGAAACAGCAGGCGTATTATAGGAGAGAAAAAATGGACGTATTGAAACTAGCCGAGGAAATTGTTGAAGGCAGACGATTAACCAGAGAAGAAGATTTAAAATTCTTTATTGATTGTGATTTGGATCAGCTTATGAAAGGTGCCGATTTGATTCGTGAAAAATTTGTTGGCACTCATGTGGATTTATGTTCGATTATCAACGGAAGAAGCGGAAGATGTCCTGAGGATTGCAAATACTGTGCACAGTCAGCACATAATCATACAGACTGTGAAGTGTATGATTTCCTCCCGGAAGAAGATATTGTAAATGCTTGTAAATTAAATGAACAGGAAGGTGTACATCGTTTTTCGATTGTAACTGCAGGAAGAGCATTAACCGGTGACGAATTTGAAAAGGCACTTGATGCATATAAAACCATGAATGAGGAATGCTCGATTGAGTTATGTGCTTCTCACGGATTTTTAAATGCCGAGCAGCTTCATAAACTGCATGAAGCAGGAGTCAAGAGCTATCATCATAATATCGAAACCTCCAGAAGATTTTTCCCGCAAATTTGTACTACACATACCTTTGAACAAAAGCTGGAAACCCTCAAGCTCGTAAAGGCAGAAGGCATGTACGTTTGTTCCGGCGGTATTATCGGTATGGGAGAAAATTTTGAGGACAGAATTGATATGGCGCTTACGTTGAGTGAATATGAGGCAGACTCGATTCCGATTAATGCCCTGATGCCAATCCCGGGAACGCCACTTGAAAATCAGCCGACTCTTTCTGAGGAAGAAATACTCAGAACCATAGCTCTGTTTCGCTATATCAATCCTACTGCGGATATTCGTCTGGCAGCAGGAAGAGCCCTTTTAACAGAGGACGGAAAGAAAGCATTTATGGGCGGCGCATCCGCAACTATTACAGGCAATATGCTGACAACCGTGGCAGCAGCTACGATAAAAAAAGACAGAGAAATGTTAACTTCTATAGGAAGAACCTTATAAGAAAAAAATCCTAAGGAATTCTAAAAAGAGCTCCTTAGGATTTTTATTATGTTCGATTAATTTGTATTAATCTTTCATGGTATCGATTCCCTGCTTGATTACATTTACGCAGGAAGCCACATCCCATAATCCGGTATTGATCATCAGATCATAATCATGATAATCGCCTAATTCCTTGCGGGTATAGGTTTTGTGATAGATGCCGCGAAGATGATCACGTTTCTCCACATATTTTTTCATATCTGCAATATCTGCTTCCTTGAGCTCAGCTGCTCTTTTGATTCGAGTATCTAAATCTGCATACAGGAAAACGTCATATGAGAAAACACCTGCTTCTCTTAAAATGATATTGGCGCATCGTCCGACGATGATACATGGAGACTTGGAAAGCTCGAGTACGACCTTTTTCTGTGCTTCAAAGATGGCGTCATGAGAGCTGGTGTAGCTGACGCTGTTATTTAAAATAGAATCTAATAGTCTTCCGGAGTTACTCAGTTCTTCGCCTTCTCTTTTGATATCTTCTTCTGAAAAACCGCTCTTTTGAGCTGTTAACTGAATAAAATCCTTGTCATACCACGGAATATTGTAGATTTCCGAAAGGGCTTTTGCCACACTTCGACCACCTGCACCATATTCTCTGTTGATGGTAATTACCGGGATATTTTTTGCCATAGGTGATACCTCCTTTTTCATATATTACTTCACACTACCATATATTCTTACGTGTTGATTTTGTTTCATTATATCACAGTTTATGGTATAATTTCATTAAATTTGGGTATAGGAAGGACTTTATTTTTATGAAACTACGTAAAGCAATCGTATCTTTATCAGTGGGGCTTATGATGGCTGCCACGTTATTAACGGGGTGTTCCAGAGGCGAAAGAATGATGTTTGGTACCGGAGGTACTGCCGGAACCTATTATGCCTATGGCGGTATTCTCGGTCAGTATATGAGTAATTATGCCAATGTCAAGGTGACTGCGGTATCGACAGGAGGTTCCAAGGTAAATATTCAGTCGATTCAGGACGGAGATTTCCAGCTGGGCTTTACTCAGTCAGACGTTATGGCTTATGCCTGGGATGGTACCAAGTCTTTTGAAAAGGATGGACCGACTCATGATTTCAGAGTGCTCGGCGGTTTGTATGCTGAGACCGTACAGCTGATTACCATGGATCCGAATATCACATCCGTAGAAGATTTAAGAGGAAAGAGTGTTTCTATTGGTGAAGCCGGATCCGGTGTTTACTTTAATGCACTGGATGTATTACAGGCGGCCGATATCACACTGGATGATATCAAACCGCAGTATCAGAGTTTTGAAGGTTCCAAGGAAGCTTTAAAGGACGGTAAAATCCAGGCGGCATTTATCGTAGCAGGTGCACCGACCACAGCGATTACGGAGCTTGCTACCACCAATGGGGTTTATTTGATTGATATTGACGGAGAATTAAGAGATAAAATTCTGGATTCCTGCCAATACTATACAGCACTTCAGATTCCTGCCAATACATATCCCGGACAGGAGGATCCGGTAGAAACCATCACAGTCAAGGCAACCGTGATTGTATCTGCCAATCTGGATGAGGAAAGTGTTTACAACATGACTCAGGCACTTTTCGACCACAAGGAAGAAATCGCCCTGGAAAATGCCAAGGGAAATGAACTCGATATTGAAAATGCAACAACCGGTATGGCAGCTCCGTTCCACAAGGGCGCAGCGAAATACTTTGCAGAGCACGGTATTACCGTAAATACAGAAGAATAGGAGGGATTCGAGGAAAATGAGTAATGAAGCAAACAGCATGGAAGATGTAAATGAAATAATGAAAAAATACGACCGCGAATCCAACCAGCGTATTTGGACCGGTAAGTATCAGATTTGTATTCGATTTTTGATGGCCGCATTTTCTTTGTGGTGTATCTATGTCACATTATTTGCCACCTTTTTGGAGGAAGTGAGATTAACCTCCTTTATGGCATTGATCGTATTGATGGGATTTTTAACCTATCCTGCAAAAAAGGGTGAAAACAGACCCAATTATATGCCATGGTATGACATCGTTATTATGATTTTAGGTACTGCATCGTATCTGTATTTTACATTTAACGCAAATGCTATTTTACAGCAGGGAACCAGATTTCAGCCATATCAGATTGTCATTGGTGTGGTAGCGGTATTAACAATCATGGAACTGACCAGAAGATCGGTTGGTATTCCGATTTTATGTGTAGCAGCATTCTTTGTCATCTATGCACTCGGAATCGGACTTACAAACCCGGATTTCTTTGGACGTATTCGCTACTTTGTACGAAATCTGTTCTATACCAAGGAAGGTGTGTTCTCAACACCGGTTAATGTTTGTTCCAAATATATAGTCGTATTTATTATTTTCGGAGCCTTTTTGGAAAGAACAGGTATTTCCAATTTCTTTATCTCTCTGGCAAACTGCGTAGCAGGTAAATATGCAGGAGGTCCTGCAAAGGTAGCAGTTATTTCTTCTGCACTTTGCGGTATGGTATCCGGTTCTTCTGTTGGTAACACGGTAACTACCGGTTCTGTTACCATTCCTATGATGAAGGAAACAGGTTATAAATCAGAGTTTGCAGGTGCGGTAGAAGCCGCAGCCTCTACCGGTGGTCAGATTATGCCGCCGATCATGGGAGCCGCAGCCTTCCTCATGGCAGACTTTATCGGTGTTCCGTATTCAGATATTCTGAGCAGAGCTATTTTACCGGCGATTTTATTCTTTGCAGGAATTTTCATTGCCGTTCACTTGGAAGCAAAGAGATTAAAATTATCCGGTATTCCGGCAGAGCAGCTTCCGAAATTCAAAATTCTGGTTCGAAAGATTTACCTTTTAATTCCGCTTATTATGTTGGTTGTCTGGGTATCCGGAAACTACATGACCATGCAAAAGGCAGCGAGTCTGGCGATTGTTTTGGCAATTGTAGTATCTTTATTCAATAAGGAATCTCGTATTACCCTCAGTAAATGTATCGATGCATTGGAAGCCGGTGGTAAAGGAACGATCACTGTGGCAGCAGCCTGTGGCGTTGCCGGTATTATTTCAGGATCGATTACCATGACAGGTCTGGCAAACGAACTGATCAACGGTATCATTAACGTAGCAAACAATCATTTGATTATCGCACTGGTATTGACCATGCTGTGTTGTATCGTACTCGGAATGGGTGTTCCGACAACAGCAAACTACTGTATCATGGCAGCTACCTGTGCTCCGATTCTGATTCGTATGGGTGTACCTGCTCTGGCAGCTCACTTCTTTGTATTTTACTTTGGTATCGTAGCAGATATTACTCCTCCGGTAGCTTTGGCAGCTTATGCCGGATCAGCGATTGCAAAATCAAATCCGATGAAGACCGCATTCAACGCATCCAGACTGGCGATTGCAGTATTTATCGTGCCTTATGTATTCTGTTACAGTCCGGCGCTTTTATTGATTGATACCAAGCCTTTGGAAGTAGCATTAATTGCAGCTACCTCCTTTATCGGAATCTTTGGTGTATCCTCTGCATTGGAAGGATACCTGTTTGGATATATGAATCCAATTATTCGAATCGTATTCCTGGCAGCAGGTCTTTTGCTGATCGTTCCGGGTATTGCGACGGATGCAATTGGTCTCGTTCTGATCGTGGCAGGCTGTTTATTCCAAAAGAAATTTGCAACTGACAAGGAAGCAAAAGCAGCCGCATAGGCAGAAAAAATGATCCAATATAAAATCGGAATTGCCCATATGTAATGTATGGGCAATTCTTTTTACCGCGGAATCCAATTCTTTTCTAATTAAATTATGGAAAAAGGCTAAGGTTAGTGCGTAAACATCCGATATATATATCAAATAACAAAGGACCTAAAGAAGAGAGCAAATCTAAAAGTCGGTGCAGGATTGAAACGGATGTCGGTCAGGTGCAGAACGGGAAATGACACTTCGAAAAAGGACTTTGAAAAGCTATTTTAAGCAGGAAAGGAGATTTGAACATGGAACTGAATAGCGAATGCTGATAAGGTGTATCCTTGGGATGATGGGGATACACCTTATTTTTGAGTTTGCCATGTTAAGTCTTTATACTTCTTTCGAATTCTTAATAGAATCTTTGGTTTTATAAAGCGAAATTTTTGATAAAATATGAATATGAAAAATGATATATACAAAAAGGCCCTTCATCTGGCGATTCCGATGATGATTCAAAACGGAATTACCAATGCGGTAGGCCTGGTTGATAATTTAATGGTGGGAAGCCTCGGTACAGAAAGTATCAGTGCTGTTTCCATCGCAGGTCAGCTGATGTTTGTATTCAGTCTGGCTGTTTTCGGAGCATTATCCGGTCCGGGAATTTACTCGGCTCAGTATTATGGTCAAAAAAATGAAGAAGGAATACAGAGAGTCTTTCGTCTGAAATGGTGGGTCAGTCTGAGTATTACTCTGATTGGCATCGGTATTTTTCTTTTATTTGGCAGCAATTTGTTATCTCTCTACCTGACAGGAGAAGGAGCAGGAATTGATGCAGCTCTTACTTTGAGTCTGGGAAGAGGATATCTAAATATCATGCTCATAGGGTTAATCCCCTTTGCAATTACTCAAATATATGCAGGAAGCCTTCGTGAAACCGGTGAAAGCATAAAGCCTATGGTGGCTGGGCTTTGTTCCGTTTTTACAGATGTATTGTTTAACTATTTACTGATTTTCGGCAAGTTTGGTTGTCCAAAGCTGGGAGTAAACGGCGCAGCGATTGCCACGGTTATGGCCAGATTCGTAGAGCTTTTTGTTATCGTCATCTGGTCACATATGGATGTAAAGAAGCATACCTTCCTAAAGAATGTATACAGAACCTTTACGCTGCCGATGGAAATGGCAAAGACTGTCATTATCAAAGGATTGCCTATTTTCCTGAATGAATTTATGTGGGCAGGAAGTGTAGCAACCATGACGCAGTGTTATTCCACCAGAGGATTGGCACTGATTGCCGGTATGAATATTGCGAATGCGATTTGTAATCTGATGAATGTTGTTTTCATCGCCATGGGAAATGCGGTGGGTATTTTGACCGGTCAGATGTTGGGAGCCTCAGAATATGAAAAGGCGCAAAAGGATTCTGTCAAGCTGATGAATTTTACAGGTATTATGTGTGCATGCCTGACTTTTGTATTAATCGCATTATCCAAACATTTTCCGCTTTTATATGATACCTCGGATGAGGTACGAAGCATTGCTACTTATTTTATTATTTTGACAGCAATTTTCTTCCCGGTACAGGGATACTTAAACGCGATGTATTTCACATTAAGAGCCGGAGGCAAAACTGTGATTACATTCCTGTTTGACAGTGTATATTCCTGGGTTGTAGCGGTACCGGCTGCTTTTGTTTTATGCAGATTTACAGGTATTTCTATTTTTCTCATTTTTATTTTGATTCAGTGCGCGGATATTATTAAGATTACGATTGGATATATTCTGATCAAAAAGGGAATTTGGATTACAAATTTGGTAGAAGACAGCGCTCAGGGAGCGCAGAAGGAGAAAAGATGAATTTTGGACCGGCCTCAAAAGAGGATGCAAATACAATATTAAAGCTATATCATTCCGTTTTGGATACGCCTTGTTGCAGATGGAGCCTGGGATATCCGTTGATGGAAAATATAGAGGATGATTTATCGAGAGACGGACTGTTTTGTCTCAGGGAAAATGGGGAAATCATAGGAGCTATTTCCATAGATCAAGACGCCGAGGTGGCGGCTTTTTCCTGCTGGAGTGATGCTTTGCAGCCGTCCATCGAGCTTTCCAGACTGTGCATCAGAAGCGATTACCAGGGCAGAGGATTAGCAGCACGGATGATTGAATATATGATGGAGTATGCCAAAGAAAATCACATAAAAAGTATTCATTATCTGGTTTCCAAGCACAATGAACTGGCGCAAAAGGCCTATCAGAGACTGCAATTTCGCAGAGTCGGAGAAGCTCAGATTTATGAAGATGATTTTTGGTGCTACGAGAAAGAAATCGAATAGTAATATATAAAAATCAGGAAAGGTCCCGATGAAAAGGAATCGGGAAAAGGCAAAAAAATGAATCCACAAGCAATTATGAAATTAATGTCCATGAAAAATAAGTTTCAGGCAGATCACCCGAGATTTACAGCATTTATCGGAAATCTTTTTCGCACAGGAATCGCAGAAGGCAGTGTGATAGAGATTAGTTTAACAACTCCAAATGGGGAAACGACGACAACCAACATGAAGGTCAATCAGTCTGACCTTGATATGTTCCAGGAACTTAAAAATCTTCGAAATATGTAATCACCTGTTAACTGACAGAAAAAGAAAAAGGTCGTGATAGATATGAAAAAGAAATGGTTAGCATTCATTGGACTGGGCTGTGTATTGGCGCTGCTTGGATGCGGACAGTCCGGAGTAGAAGCGGGGTTTGACGCCGGTCAGACAGAAGTCAGTCAAACAGAAGTCAATCAGGAAGATGCTTTGGAGGATGAGCAGTCAGAAAATGTTCAGGAAAGTGAAGCTGTAAACGAGGATTCAGAAAACGCAGAAGCTTTAGAAGAAGCTTACGCAGTTGAGAAGACGCCTCTGGATGCGCTGGAGGAATATGCCTGGTCATTGAGACGTTCGCAGCTCATTTATAACTGGTACGATTATGCGCAGGCAGAAAGCGGGACATTTGTGCATACAGACACATTCAAAGAGCATGGAACCGATCCGGAGGGATATTTATACTATATTTTATCTGATTTGGATCAGGACAACGAGGAAGAGCTATTGGTTTTGGGCTGTTCTCAAAATTCAGATGCTCCTGTAAATCTGGTAGTCAGCATATATGAATCGGATGAGAATGGTGTGCATCTGGCAGATTCCAGAGTGATTTTAGAAAATGCATTTTCCGAATGGTGTGATAGCGGCAATGTGCGATTCTTTATCAAGGATGAAAAATACATCCTGATGGATTCGGCTCAGCATGGATATTTATCCTGTGACGGCAGTCAGTATGATATCAGAGCCTTTTCCTATAATGGAGAAAAACTGGAAAAAGCAGTGGATTATTGTGTGAACGGTTCTGATTTTTACGGCAGCGGAAAACATGCCACCGAGCTGACAGATGAGCTTCGAACCCTAAAAATGGAAAAGACCATTCGCTTTGTTGCGGACAAGGATATTTTCCGAATCTGCGCTGCAGATGAAGGGCTTAGAAGTTTATATAAGCTGAGTTTGGAGAATACCTTTGTATATGGAAAAGAGCAGAAGGCTTCCGATATTACAGCTTATTTTGAAGAATACTACGGACAAGAGGATGAGGATGATTATTTTTTGAAGGATACCTCTGTGCGTCTATTAACCGAAGAGGAGCTTTCTAAATACAATAAAGTACAGCTTCGTAAAATTCGAAATGAGATATATGCCAGAAACGGATGGAAGTTTGAGGATGAAAGACTGGACTTTGAATTTAGTCAGAAAGCATGGTATGTGCCTTGCGGACAATTGGATGACAAGGAACTTTCAGAAATCGAGCTGGCCAACAAGAATCTGATCGTAGAAATGGAACGAACGGCACCTGATTTTATTAGCAGAGATGTGTTTGTAAAGGGAAGTGAAAAGTTAGCAGAGGCTGAACTTCAACAGATAGAAGAAGATTTGAACAGTTTTGAACTCAACGGCTTTTTATGCAGTATTTACAGAAATATTCGCGATGCCAGTCTGGTGGATATTTTCTACAACGGCGCCGGTTTGCCTGCAGAATATGATGTGGAAAAGGTACGCCGCGCTTACATGGAAAAAGAAGAAATCGATACGATAGAGACGGATTTGGGAGTCATTGATGCGAAGGCTGCCAGAGCCTTTATCACACAAAAAACAGGCGGGCTTAGAATCTGTCAGTTCCGAGATAGATTGGGATGGGATTATTTAGAGGAAGAAGGCGTTTTTGCCAGAGAGTATAGTGATACCAATTATTCCAGGGTTTCTGTCACAGACGGATATAAATCCGGAGATGTTTATACCATCTACTATGAAAATGAATCCTATCAATATCTGTATGAAAACTCACCTCTTAAAGTCACCTTTACCAGGGATGAAAACGGATATCATTTCATTTCAAATGAAGCAGAAGCAGCAGCTTATTACAGATAGTTTTTTAGCAGGGAAATATGTGCAAATCGTGCATATTTCCCTGTTTCATTTTATCAAGTTGTCAATAGAATCGGCATAGGAAAATATGGTATCATGAAAATGTGAACATGGCCGGAAAAGGAGTTTTGCATGGAGATTAATTACATCTATCAGTACGACCTTGCAGCATCTATTATGATGTTAGTATTAATCATTTTATTCTTTACCCAGCGTAATTTTATGTCGAGAACCGGCAAATATTATCTGGGTCTGATTATTTGTGCTTTTTTAGCCGCTGTTACTGATTTGATCAGTGTCGTTAATTTAAACTATATGACGAATCCGCCAACTTGGCTGAACTATCTGGTGAATATCGTTTATCTGATTACCTATAACATGGTCGCAGTCTTTTATTTTTGCTATGTCATCATGGTTACGATGAAAGGCAAAAACAGCAAAAAATATATGATGGTTGCAAATGCAGTAGCAATCATTGATGTATTGCTGATTGCTTTGACGCCATGGACACATTCTGTGATTTACTTTGACGAGCAGGGAAGATATTGTCACGGACTCCTGTTTTATTTGCTTTATGTCAATGTATTTATTATCTTTTATTTTATTCTCAGATTATTTTTCCGTTACCGAACGCATTTAACGAAAAGACAAAGCTTTATTATCGTAGCTTTTAATGTCACAACCCTGATTATGGTGATTATTCAGGGACTGTTTCCGGACCAGCTTATCGTGAATTTCAGCAATGCGCTGTTTTCTATCCTGTTGTATTTAACCTTGCAAAATCCGGATGATTATATTGATAATCAGGTTCACTGCTACAATTTGAGAGCCTTTATGGAAGGCACCGGAGAACTGATGGCCAGGAATAAAAGCTTTGATGTGGTTGGTATTCAGATTGATGATTTCGTTTATATGAACCAAACCATCGGAGCAGAGCCGGTACGAATCTTTTTAATGCAGACAGCAGAATTTTTAACCACTCAATTTGGGGATCAGAATGTCTTTCATTTGGCAGGAGGCCGTTTTGCTATTCTGTCCAGTGCCAAGCTCAAAAACTCAGGCGAAGAGATTGCAAAGGTGATCACCGAATATTTCAGCAAGCCGGTAGAAGTCAATGAAAGCCATGTTTTACTGCGTATGTATGCCTGCGTCATTCATTATCCGGACTTTGCAGCCAGCCCGCAGGATTTGTACGAAGCTTTGATGGGAACCTTAAAGGAAATTGAACAAAAGCAAAGCAGAGAGTTAGTCTATGCTTCCAAAGAGTATTTGGACAGACTTTACAGACAGAGACAGATTTCGCATATTTTAAAGAGAGCTATTCGTAATCAGGAGTTTGAGGTATTCTTTCAGCCGATTTACCATGGTGAGAGCCAAAGATTTCATTCCATGGAAGCCCTGGTACGATTAAGGGATAAAGAGCTTGGTTTTATTTCGCCGGAGGAATTTATTCCATTGGCAGAAAGAAACGGAAGCATTCATGATATCGGAAAGATTGTATTGGAACAGGTTTGCAGCTTTTTAAAGGAGCATGACTACCGGTCAGCAGGAATTCAGTATGTGGAGGTAAACCTTTCGACGATACAGTGTATGAAGGATTCGCTGGCAGGAGACTTACTCGATATTATGAACAGGTATGAGGTGGATCCTTCAATTGTAAACTTTGAAATCACAGAAACCGCCGGTTTGGGTTCGCAGGAGGTTTTGGATGACAATATGAACCGTATTATGGATTATGGTTCCGGCTTTTCACTCGATGACTACGGAACCGGTTTTTCCAATATGGATTACCTTATGCATATGCCGTGCAAGATAGTGAAAATCGACAAGAGCCTTTTGTGGGCAGCCGTCAAGGATGAAAGTGCATACAAGGTTTTGGAGCATGTAGTTGATTTATTAAAATCCTTGAACAAAAAGATTGTCGTAGAAGGTGTGGAAACGCAGGATATGGCAGACATGTTGTTTGAAATGGGATGTGACAATTTGCAGGGATATTTTTATTCCAAACCGATTCCGCAGGAAGAATTTTGGAAATTTGTACAGGAAAAAAATGTATCTTAAAAGGGGAAAGAATGAAACAGATTCTATGTTATGGAGATTCTAATACATACGGATATATACCGATAGACGGAGGTCGATACGAAAAAGAGGACAGATGGACAGGCAGACTCCAGATTCTCCTGGGCGATTCGTATCAGATTATTGAAGAGGGCTGCAACGGCAGAACTACCATGTTTGACGATCCAACAGAGCCGTGGAGAAACGGACTGAGCTATTTAAAGCCATGCCTAAATTCTCACAAACCTCTGGATATGATTCTTCTCATGCTCGGTACCAATGATTTAAAGACCTTTTTTCATTTGTCAGCGCCGGATATCGCAAACGGTGCGAGAACACTGGTCAGAGAAATCAGAGATTTTCACGAGCAAAAGGGATTAAAGCAGCCACAGATTTTACTTATGGCTCCGGCGCTGATTGGTGACAATATGAAGGATTCCTGGTTTGCCTGTGAATTTGACGATACCTCCATCGAAAGATCCAAAGAGTTTGCCACTCTTTATCAGGAGGTTGCGAAAGAGGAAGGCTGTATCTTTTTTAATGCGGCAGAGCATGTGGTTGCCTCCGGAGAGGATGCCCTTCATTTTACAAAAAAAGAGCATGCGAGACTGGCGCAGGCCGTTTACGAAACAGTTATAAAATATTTATGAAAATTATGATATTATTTGAAACTGTATAGACGGATAGAGAAGCGACTACTATACTGATATTAAGCGAAAAACCCACCGTGATATTTTGCGGTGGGAATTCTTTTAAGGAGAAAAGACATGAAGCAGAAACTAAGTGATTTTTCACTGCGGAATAAATTGTGGCTTGCATGCTCTTTGATGATATCGGTCCCGTTATTTTTGACCTGTATCAGTTTTTTTATGATTCGATTCTATCTGATTCATAAATTGGGAGAGCAGTCATCCGAAGCGATTTTATTGGTACAAAAAAGCAGTCAGGGATTTCTGTATGACCTATTGATTTCTCTGGTCCTGATTTTATTTGTATCTGTAAATATTTTGGGTAAATTTCTATATCGCTGGTTTGTATCTCCGCTGAGTGAATTAAATACAGCCATGGAGCAGATCGCGGACGGAAATTTAGAGTATCGTATCGAGCATCAGGAAACCGGCGAATTTGGTCTTTTGTTTGACAGATATGAGCAGATGAGAATCCGGCTTTTGGAATCTACCCAGCTCGCGCTGGAAAATGAAAAGGCAAATAAGGAACTGATCAGCAATATTACCCATGATTTAAAAACACCGATTACTTCAATTCAGGGGTATGTCGAGGGAATTATGGACGGTATTGCAGATACACCGGAAAAGATGGACAGATATATCAAAACGATTCATAATAAGGCCAATGAGCTGAACCGTTTGATTAACGAATTGACCTTTTATTCGGGTATTGATAACAACAAGATTCCGTATCATTTCCTGCGTATGAATGTACATGACTTTTTCCAGGACTGTGTAGAAGAGGTCGGACTGGATTTAGAATCTAAAAACATTCATCTGGATTTTTCCAATCTGGTTTCCATGGATACCTTTATTATCGCGGATCCGGAGCAGCTTAGCCGAGTGATGAACAACATCATCGGAAACAGTGTAAAATATTTAGGTCGAGAAGACGGAGAAATCGAAATCCGTATTTTAGACGAAATCGATTCCATTCGTGTCGAGATTGAAGACAACGGACAGGGAATCAATCAAAAAGATCTCGGCAAAATCTTTGAAAGATTTTATCGAACCGATGCTTCCAGAAATTCCAAGACAGGCGGAAGCGGAATCGGATTATCGATTGTTAAGAAGATTATCGAAGACCACGGCGGATACATATGGGCAACCAGCAAAGAAGGAGAAGGAACCTGTATGCATTTTGTCATTCGTAAGCATATAGAAAATAAAAGTGAAGAATAAGAGAGGAAATAGATATGAGTAAAATTTTAATCGTAGAAGATGAAGTGGCAATTGCAGAGCTTGAAAAAGACTATTTGGAAATCAGTGATTTTGAAGTGGATATCGCAAACGATGGTGAAAAAGGACTTCAGATGGCATTGGAAAAGGACTATGATTTATTGATTTTGGACCTGATGCTTCCAGGTGTTGACGGATATGAAGTATGCAAAAAGGTACGTATGGAAAAGAATATTCCGATTATTATGGTAAGTGCCAAAAAGGATGATATCGACAAGATTCGAGGACTTGGCCTCGGAGCTGATGATTATATGACAAAGCCGTTTAGTCCGAGTGAACTGGTAGCCAGAGTCAAAGCACATCTTACCCGTTATGAAAGACTGGTAGGTTCGACTCAGAAGTCAAATGATATTGTGGAAATTCGCGGCATCAAGATTGATAAAACAGCCAGACGAGTATATGTAGACGGAGAAGAAAGAATCTTTACGACCAAGGAATTTGATTTGCTGACCTTTTTGGCGGAAAATCCGAATCATGTTTATAAAAAAGAAGAGCTCTTTAGAGAAATCTGGGATATGGATTCCATCGGTGATATTGCGACAGTTACGGTTCATATCAAAAAAATCCGTGAAAAGATTGAAGTGGATACCTCAAACCCACAGTACATTGAAACTATCTGGGGTGTAGGCTACAGATTTAAAGTATAATGCTATGGGGAAAAGAATGAAGAAGAAAATAGTAGTACCTGTCATTGTATTCTTAGGCATTGCAGTCCTTCTGCTCATAGCCTATTGTATACCAAAGACCTTTGGAAAAGGTGTGAATCCGTCTGAGGTCGATCACATCAACATATTTGACGGCCAGACAGGAACAGGATTTACGATTTCAAATCCGGAGGATATTCGATACATTGTTGAAACGATTCAAAGTCATCCGATGAAAAAGGACGGTATTTCTCTGGGAACTATGGGCTATGGATTTCAAATCAGTTATCTGAATCAGGAAGAGAAAGATATCATTCCAATGTTTTTCTTAAATGGAGATGACACGATTCGAAAGGATCCGTTTTTCTATACCTGTGACGGCGGACTTTGCTTTGATTATATAAAGGAAATAGAAGAAAACCGCAGAGCGATAACCGCATTTGAGGATGAGATGAAAATTTTGACACTTCATGTAAAAGAAGGAGATGTCGTAAAGCCCGGAGATGTTTTGATTACCTTTGATACCGCTATATTGGATGCACAGATAGAGGATATCAACAAAGAAATTGAAACTCTTATGGCAGAAATAGAAGGCTATGCTGTCGATACCTTAAATCCTCTGGCAAATAAAAGAGACTTGATTGCCAAGGCCAATAAGTCCATTGAGGAAAAGAAAAGTTTTTTGACGATTTTAGAAGCCAAGAAGGAAAGCTACATCGTGCTTTCAGATAAAGAAGGCGTGATCTCCAAAATGGAGGATGACCTGACCCAAAAGCAGTGGATGAAGGATGAAGTCATATTTTATATTGAATAAAAGATAGGAGAATCTATTCCGTGGTAGATTCTCTTTTTCTTTGTGCTATTTTATATTACAATGAGAATGAATAAAACCGTGAGATATCTTTCATATATATGTTGGAGGGAAACATGAGATTTAAATGTCCGAGCTGTGGTTCAGCTATGAAATATGATGCGGTCATACAAAAAATGCGATGCGATTATTGTAATACCGTTTGCTATCCGGAGGATTTGGATGAATATGAACAGGCATTAGAGGATGCCAGAGATGAAAAAGAGAGAAAACAAAAAGAAGCCGAGATGCAGGATCTGTTAAGTGAAAACAATCTGATGGACGAGGAAACCATGGATTGTAACATCTATACCTGTGGTGATTGCGGAGCGGAGCTTGTAATTAACGGCAATGAAACCGCTACCTTTTGTGCATATTGCGGTCAGCCGACGATTGTATTTAGCAGAGTATCCAAGGAACTGCGACCAAAGTATATCATTCCTTTTTCGGTTTCCAAGGAACAGGCGATTCAAAAAGTCAGAGACCGATTATCATCCAGCAAATATATTCCGGATGAAATCAAGGAGTTTCATATTGATAAAGCGAGAGGCATCTATATTCCGTACTGGCTTTGTGATGTAGCCTATGAGGATACACAGCTTCTTCGAGGTACAGTCAGATCGGCAGGCGGATATAAAAAACAAAGCAGTACGCAGTCTTATTACTATTTCAGAAAGGGCCGCGGCCTTTTGGAAAAGGTCACATTGGATGCTTCCAAGCAGCTCAATGATGAGTCCTCTCAGAGACTCGAGCCATATAATATGCAGTCTCTGGTACCGTTCAAGCCGGAGTATCTGGCAGGATACTATGCAGACAAATACGATGTGAACAGGTCCATCAGTGAAAGGGTAGCGCTCGAAAGAGCCAAGCTGATGTTTGATGAAGAGGTGCGAAAATCAGTTCTGGCAGAAAATGTAGAAACCGTCAAATGTAAGCCAAGGTGTAAGATTGATAAAACAGAATATGCACTGCTTCCGGCCTGGTTTATTACCTTTCAATATGAGGATGAATCCTATACTATCCTGATTAACGGTCAAACCGGAAAAATGGTTGGAGCTTTTCCATATAAAAAAGGCAAGGTTCATGCCATGATTACAGTCGTAACCTGTTTAATCGGAGCACCGATTGCATTTTTGGCCTATCCGTATGTTCTGATGGTAGAGGCTATGGGAAGTTTACCGATGCAGGCACTGTTTTGGATTGTCATGATTCTGTTTGGGTATGGTATACATGGCGGATTCAAGAGATTTTCAAAGATTCGAGAGGGTATTGAACTGACCACCTCTAAATCTATTTTAAGCTATGTCAAAGAAAGAAATAAAATTTAGGAGGAGAAAATGGAACTTACAATTGCAATTATGTTTGGACTGGTAGTAGGTTTTTCCATTGCAGTTAATATCGTGGCATCGATTGTGGACGCTGCCTGTTACAAAGGAGATACCAAGGGTCTGTTTTCTGACTTTTCAACTTCCAGCATCAGATTTACGGAAAATGTGGACCGCGTTTCCAGATTTTATAAAGCATCAGAATTCAGAGATGAATAAACAACGAAACCAATAAACACTGAAACAAGGAGGACGCTTATGAACGAGAACAAAAAAATGATTTGGATCATCAGTATCGTGTTACCCGTTATTATCGCCGCAATCTGTGCCTTTGGTATATCCAAAATGGCATCGTCACCCAAGACATTTGAGAAAACGATTGTTTCCCTGGATGAAAAAAAGACAGTAGTCATGGAAATGACGGCAGCAGCAACGGCAGCATCGGCAGCAGCGTCTCTTTTGCCGGGAGATATGTGCACGCCATTAGCTAACAAGCTCGCAGATATCAGCCAGTATTTCCTGATTGTTATCTGTGCCATCTATTTGGAAAAATACATGCTCCCGATTTTTGGATATGTATCCTTTACCTGGATTATTCCACTGGCTCTGCTGGCATTGTCCTTAGGCTATGCCTGCGGTAAAAAATGGATTCAAAATCTGGCTTATCGCTTTATTGCATTTGGTCTGGCATTGTTTTTAATCGTACCGGTCAGTGTAAAGTTATCGGATTTTATTGATAAGACCTATCAGGATACCATCCAGGCTACCATCAATGATGCCAAGGACAGTGCCGAGGAAATAGAAAACAGTCAGATTGAAAAAGAAGAAGCACAGGAAGAAGAAAGTGAAGGCGGGCTTTTTTCTAATCTGTTTCATGATATCAAGGACACAGTTTCAGAGGGTGTCAGCAATCTGACTACCGGAGTATCCGATCAGATTAAAAAGCTCGAAAACGTATTGAGCCGCTACATTGAAGCACTGGCAATCATGATTGTGACTTCATGTATCATTCCGATCGGAGTGATTTTAATCCTTCTATGGATTGTAAAAATGCTGTTTAGCTCAAATTATTCCTTCCCGGATGCCGGATATTTTGATTTCATAAAAAAGGAAAAATAAGAAAATACCTATAGAGAGGTTTTGTACATATGTATAACAGTCAAACGGCAGAAGTGCTATTTGAAGATGAGCATCTTTTAGTCATTTATAAACCGGCAGGACTGGCTACGCAGGCTGCGAAGGTTACCATGCCTGATGTGGTCAGTCAGCTGAAAAATCATATAGGATCCGACTATCTGGCGGTCATTCACAGACTGGATCAGCCGGTAGAGGGACTTTTGGTATTTGCCAAGACAAAAAAGGCGGCAGCAGACCTTACAAATCAGCTATCCGGCGCAGGGCTCAAAAAAAGCTATGAGGCAATGGTACTGAGTCAAAAAGATATAAACAGTCTGTCTCAAACGACACTGATTCATGAGATGTACAAGGATGCCAAGCTGAGTAAGGCAGTTATTGTCGATGAGAAAAAGCCAAAAAATACCAGGGAAAAGCTGCAAAAGGCAATTCTTACCTATCAGCCGGTCAGTCAAAAAGAATACAGAAATGCAGCAGGCAGTCTCAGCTATCTGATTCATATGAAGATAGAAATTGAAACCGGAAGGTTTCATCAGATCAGAGCCCAGATGGCCTACGCGGGTCTGCCGCTTTTAGGAGACCGTAAATATGCCGGTGACGAGGCTATGCAGCTGTCAAATGAGCTGGGTGTCAGAACGGTTGCACTGTGTGCATCAGGCCTATCCTTTATACATCCTGTCAGCAAAGAAAAAATGAATTTTCATATTGATCCGAGAAACGGAATTTTTAACTAAGAAAAAGACCATACTATTCTGTAAACAATGAAAACAGCAGATAGGATGGTCTTTTTTATGGAAAAGAAAGCACTGATAAAAAATAAAAAACTGATATTTGCAGGTATTGCTATTTCCCTATTTCTCATTCTGCGATTTTTTCTGGCATCGCTTTTGCCGTTTTTTCTGGCTCTTATTACGAGCTTTTCTTTATCTCCCGCCGCAAATTATCTCGAAAAAAAGACCAAAATAAAGAATAGCATATGGGCGGTTTTGCTGCCGCTTCTTTTATTAGCAGGTTGTCTCTTGCTAATTATCCTCCTGGTATCTGCATTTTGGCATATGCTTCCTGAGCTGTGTCTTGATATTGCCCGGTGCAAAGAAGCAGTTTTCAATACGCTGATTTCCTTTTTGAATCGTTTGGACCTGGCTTTTTCTGTAAAAAGCGGGTTTTGCATTCAGAAAATAGAAGCAGCACTGCAAAGTATCAGCAGCGGATTTTTGCCAAATGTACTGCCGCATTTCGTAAACGGATCCAAGGGAATCATAAAAGTATATCTGTATGTGACCGGCTTTTTACTGATCTATCTCATAGCGACTATTTTGTGGATACGGGAACCGATTTGGAGGTATGACAAAAATGAGTCTTCGATACAAAAGGGTGTGGTCTATGCCATGGGGATGCTCAGGATTTATATCAAAGCACAGCTTAAAATCATGTCACTGATTTTTGCCGTAACTTTTCTGGCCTTTTTACTGACTTCCATACAGGAAAGCTTTTTGTGGGCATTTCTTACCGCCTTTTTGGACATGCTTCCGGTATTTGGCACCGGGCTTATTTATATTCCGCTTTTTTTATATTTCCTTTTGACGAGAACGTATACAAAGGCGGCCATTCTTTTGGCCTTTTATTTGCTGTGCGTCATCATACGGGAATATTTAGAACCAAAACTGATTGGCAAAGAGGTGGGAATCTCCCCAATTTGGATGCTGATGGGGTTTACGCTCGGAATCAGATTGTTTGGCATTTTGGGCTTTCTTTTGGGACCGATTTATGTCATGAGCCTCGTGTGGATATGGCGTTATATGAAAAATTTAGAAAAATAAGAAATTCTTAAGAAAGGTTAAGAAGAAAGGTGGTTGATTTTTAGAAAATTAGTCCTATACTATCAGTTAGATATTGAATTACAAATAAAAAAGCCGTAAAAAGGGCTGAAAAAAAGCGTATTTAATAATAGTAAAGGAGACAGAGTATGAAAAGAGCAAAATGGATTAAGAAAAGCCTACTTATATTGATGACAGCGTCCCTTGTTGCTGCTACACTTACAGGATGCGGAAAAGGTTCTGCAGGTAACAATTCACCGGTCAAGGTGGATGCTGAGCAGTTAAAGCAAATGGTATATTCCGGACAGGAAATGCCGGGAGTGAATGAGATGGAGGGCAATCTCGGTCGCTACTGCGTCGAAGGGGACACCTTGTTTATTTATAACTCCAAGTGGGAAAGTGAAGAGGAAAACCAGATCATGCCAAAGGATCTGGAGGTAGACGAACAGACTATGGAGGATGAAGCTGACAGTGCAGCCCTGGAAGGAGAAGATGCTCCGGATATTGATGAAAATGATGAGGATTTTGCATTGGAAGCAGCAGCTGAAGAAGCAGTTGAAAATGATGAAGAAACAGAAGGCGACGAATCAGCGGAAACAGACACAGCTGAAGGTGAAGAAGAAAATGATGCGGAGTCTTCAGAAGATGCAGAATCAGAGGAAGTAAATGAAGACGATGTGGCAGTAGATGAAATGCCTGTAGAAGATACCGATATGGAAGATATAGGCTATTCAGATACAGAAGAGTATATTTATACCATGAAGTCAGACGGCAGTGAGTTTACCAAAATTTATCAGAATACGATTCCCGGTAAAGATGGAGAATTTTTGAACTGTATGGATGTTTCTCAGGATGAGTTCATTTACCTTTTATACAGCAAATATGAATATGATGAAACGAAGGGAACAGACAATACATATTATACACTTCGTATCATGGATAAAAGCGGAAATATCAAACAGACCCAGGATATGTCTGATTTACTTTCAGGAGACGACACTTATCTTTATGATATGAAGGTTGCAGATGACGGTAATCTTTACTTTTTGATGGACTCCAAAGTCATTGTTTGTGATATCAATGTGGAAAAACAGTTTGATGTCCAATTCGACGGATGGGGATGCGGTATTGTAGAAACCAATGATTCCAGAGCACTCGTATGCTTTAGCGGAGAAAACGGATATGAAATTCGCCCGATTGATGTGGCAAACAAATCCTTTGGCGATAAACTGGAATTGGATTCTGATTATAGCGTCAATCAGATTTATGACGGAAATGGAGATTACTTATTCTATTTAATTTCCGGCAACAGACTTCGCGGCTATAAAGCTTCTGAAAAGAAGTTTGTAGATATTATAGACTGGGTTTCTTCTAATCTGAATCCGGGTAATATCAGTGATGTCAGAGCCATTGGTGATGAATTTATCGGAAGCTATTATGATTATATGGCAGAGGAAAGCCAGACGGTTCTTTACCGTTTTACCAAGGTGGATCCCAGCACGATTACTTCCAAGGAAACCATTACCTATACGGGAATGTATGTGGATGATGATATTCGTTCACAGGCAGTGAAATTTAATAAAAGCCAGGATAAATACCAGGTATATATTACAGATTATTCTACCTGCGAACAGCCGGATGTAGCAATGCAGACAGATATTCTCGCCGGAAATGTTCCGGATATTATAGATTTATCCGGTCTTGACGCACAAAAACTGATTGCAAAAGGCTTGTTAGTTGATTTATATTCTTTCCTGGATCAGGATGCAGAACTTAGCAGAGATGACTTTTTACCTCAGCCGTTAAAGGCTATGGAAACAGACGGAAAACTGTATCAGGTTGCACCGGATTACGGAATTAATGCATTAATCAGTAAAAAATCTACTTTCAATGACAAGGATTTCGTATCAGTAAAGGATTTAGCGGATGCTGAGAACGGCTCAAACGGAGTAAAAGCGTTCTATATGCGTTCCAATGCAGATATGGTAACTTCTATTGTTGCCAATAACTATACAAGTTATATTGATTATACAAACGGTAAGTGCAATTTTGATTCTGATGAGTTTATCAATCTGTTAGAGTATGCAAAGTCATATCCGAATGAAGTCAATTATGATGAAGACGGTGAGGACTATACGACAATGCTTCGAAACGGAAAGCTCTTGTTTGCAGACAGCTACTATATCGGAGCAGAAGATATTGAGCTCTACGAAGCAATTTTTGAAGGCGATTTGAAATTCTACGGTTATCCTTCCAATGAGTATCAGGGTCTGGGAATCAGTATGAACAGACAGCTGGGTATCTGTTCAAAATCCAAGGATAAAGAAGGTGCATGGGCATTCCTCAGAAGCTTTTTGACAGACGAATACAGTTCTGGATCCTCTTTTAGACGTATGGGTGGAGGACTTCCGTTAAACAAAGAATCATTTGAAGCAGTAGTCAAACGATATACAGCTACCGAAGCATATACAGATAAATACGGTCATCAGATTGATCCATACGAATCCAGCTGGGGAATGGATGGATTGGAGGTAGAAATTGTTCCGTTAAATAAAGAACAGGAAGCAATCCTTCGAAGCCTCGTAGACCAGGTAACACATGTAATTACCTACGATAATAATGTAAATACTATTTTGGAAGAAGAATGCGGAGCTTTCTTTAGCGGAGCAAAGAGCGCCAAGGAAGTTGCCGGTATTATTCAAAACAGAATTTCCACCTATGTAAATGAAAACCGATAGGCTTTAGCCTATCGGTTTATGACCCGGTTTTGAGGCATTAGAGAAACATGAATAAACTAAGGGAATATCTAAAAAACAGAAATGAAAAGAAATGGCAAGCGATTTTAATGGCCCCCAGCCTGATAGGGGTGGGGCTGTTTTTCGTATTGCCATTTTTTGTGATTATTTACTATTCTGTTGTCGATAACCCTTTCAATCCCAGCTTTGTCTTTTTGGATAATTATATCAATGTCTTACAGAACTCAGCCTTTTTACAGGCTGCAAAAAACACGGCTGTTTTCAGTTTGATTGCAGTTCCGTTATCGGTAGTGCTGTCCTTGCTTATGGCCAGCATTTTGGAGAGTAACATTCCTTTTCGCAGCACCTTTCGAACCTGCTTTTTGACTCCGCTCATGGTACCGACAGCCTCTGTCGTATTGATTTGGCAGGTATTTTTCCATTACAACGGATCCATCAATGAGTTTTTGATGCACCTGGGAGCCGGCAAGGTGGACTGGTTTAAATCCTCCTTTGCACAGGTGGTGATTTTGGTGCTTTTCCTGTGGAAAAACCTGGGTTATAACATGGTTCTGTTTATGGCGGGACTGGGACAGATTCCCAGAGAATATTTAGAGGTAGCGGATCTGGACGGAGCCGGTGAATGGCAAAAGTTTGTATCCATCAAGCTTCGATATCTTTCTCCGACGATTTTATTTGTTGCTATTATGTCGCTCATTAATTCCTTTAAGGTCTTTAGAGAGGTTTATCTTTTGACAGGGGATTATCCGTATGACACCTTATATATGCTTCAGCATTTTATGAACAATACCTTCCGCGGAATGGATTACCAAAAGCTTTGTGCAGGCGCCATTCTCATGTGTATTGTTGTGGTGATTATTATTGCTGTTTTATTTGAAGTAGAAGATCGCTTCGGAAAGGATGTGGAGGGATAGTCTATGAAAAAGAAAATAAAAAAAGCCGTTTTATTCTTGATCGCACTGATATTTGCCTCCTCATTTTTGATGCCGATTGTACTGACAGTGGCCAACTCCTTTATGCAGGAAACAGAAATCGCAGCAAACTACGGAATGGTATTTGATGTATTTAATAAAAGTGAGAATCTCTGGGGATCCGGACCACAGCTGAATAAATCCAGCTACATATCAGAGACAGCGAATCTTAAATTTATTCCGGATATGGTGACCTTTAAGCAGTATTTTACAGTGCTTTTGCAAAGCCCGGACTATCTGCTCAAGTTTTGGAATTCCGTAATTCTGGTGGTACCGATTGTGGTAGGGCAGATTGTTGTTGCGCTGGGAATTGCCTACTGCTTTGCCAGATTTCGTAAACGATGGACACAGATTTTATTTTTTGGATATGTCATTTTGATGCTGATGCCGTATCAGGTTACCCTGGTACCAAACTTTTTGGTCAGCAAATGGCTGGGAATTTATGATACCAGATGGGCAGTTATACTACCGGGAATTTTTTCCACCTTTAGTGTGTATCTTTTGACGAAATATTTCAGGAGAATTCCGATTTCCTACATCGAGGCGGCCAAGCTTGACGGAGCCACGGAGTGGCAAATCTTTACCGGGATTTGCGTTCCGCTTTGTAAAAGCGCGATTGCCAGTACATCGATTTTGATTTTTATTGATTACTGGAACATGGTAGAACAGCCTCTGATTCTGATGACAGACGGGGATAAATATCCGCTTTCCATTTTCCTGTCCCAGATTAATCAGGGGGAAGTGGGGCTGGCCTTTGCGGTGGCGGTCATTTATATGATTCCGACCATTTTGATATATTTATACGGAGAAGAGTATTTAGTAGACGGTATTTCTTATTCAAGCGGAGTGAAAGGATAAGGTTATGAACGAACAGAATTTAGATCAATTTGAACTCAAACAAAGACAGAAAAAGGAGCGCGTGAAAAATGTATTGATAGCATTTTTAATCGTGATGCTGTTGTTAACCTTTTTCTCCAATACGATTATGAATTATTCCCTTCCGGAGGTTTCTGCAGTTTATGCAGAAAGCGCAACTGTGACATCAAAGGTCAGAGGAACCGGTGTGGTTGAGGCAGAAAATGACTATGAAGTGAAAGCCGAAGAGGACTGCAAGATTGCCTCTGTCAAGGTAAAGGTCGGAGATGAAGTCGAGGAAGGTCAGCTCCTGTTTGAAACCGAAAGTAAAAACAGCGGAGACGAGGAAGCCATCAAAACTGCCAAGGACGAATTGGATTCTATGGAGCTGGATTACAATAAAGCATTGTTAGCGGCAGCTCCAAGCTATGCACTCGACAATCTGGAAATTAAATCGGCCAGAGAAGACTTGGATGCAGCGATTGCAGCGCAGTCCAGAGCAGAAAAAGGACCGGCGCTCAGACAGCAGGAGACAGACTTAACTGCCAAGGCTGATAAACTGCAGGCGGATATCGATGCACTTTCATCCAAAGCAGAAACCCTGAGCGGTAACAGCCTGGATAAATACAATACCAAAATTAAGGCCAAGAAAAAAGATTTGGCAGATGTGAATGCTTCTCTTTCGAATGTAAAGAATGAACTGGACGGCCTTTTAGGAGTAGAAGAAGCCAAGGAACAGGTAAAAGCAGCACAAAAGACGCTGGATACCCTGCTGTTAACTTTAGTGGATAAGAAAAAGGAAGATCAAGTAACTACCGGTCAGGCCTCATTGGATTTAAAGGCAGCGAAAAAGAAAATCGAAGAAAAACGTGCAGAGATTGCCAAGATGGAAAAGGGCGATGAAACCAGGGATGAAATCGTAGCGAAAAATGCGGGAATTATCAGTTCTATCAGCTGCGTTGCAGGAGATACGGTAGCAGAGGATTCTTCCCTTTGTAATATCGCAGTGACAGGAAACGGATATTTTACTACCTTTTCCGTAACCAAGGAACAGGCCAAGCTCGTACGAAAAGATCAGAAGGCGGAGGTATTAAATATCTGGGGAGCTGATATGGAGGTCGTACTGGATGAAATCAAACCGGATTTGGATAATCCAAATCAGAACAAGGTATTAAAGTTTAGAATTTCCGGCTCAGATGTCGTTGTCGGTCAGACTCTGAATTTATCTGTGGGAGAAAAGAGTGCACCGTATGATGTCGTCGTACCAAACAGTGCCATTCGTGAAGACAACAAAGGCAAATTTGTCCTGGTTGTAAAAGTAAAATCCAGCCCACTGGGTAACCGTTATGTACTCTCAAAAGCAGATGTTGAAGTCTTGGCTTCAGATGATACCAACTCTGCAGTCAGTGGTGGTGTTTTTGGATATGAATATGTTGTAACCAATGCGACAAAGCCGCTTGAAAACGGAATGAAGGTCAGACTCGCTGAGCAGTAAAAGTCGATACAGACTTAATAAAGAGAAAGGAGTGATTACTTGAACAGATTTAAGTGGAAAAAATCGAATATTGTGATTGTAGCAATCAATCTGCTTTGTCTGATTCTGTATGCTCTTTTCACTGTTTTGTTTAGTTACAGAGCTGAGAAACTTTCCTCAAATCAGCTGGCCAAGTCCTGGCAGGGAAGCAGCGAAATTCCTTATCATGAGATTAGCGTTTTTATTGATCCCGAGGAGCAGATTAAGCTCGATCAGATTTCCGGGATTCGATCAGGGATTCAGTCCAGCCTTTCGGATGCTTCCTATACAGGTGAGAGCGTAACCGGAAGACTATGGATAGACAGTTATTTTGCAAAAAGACAGGGAGTGGTTTCCAGATTAAATGATATAGGCCGGACAGAAACGCAGGAGGTGCGAATCGTAGGAGCCGGTGGTGATTTCTTTTATTTCCATGAACCGAGAATGATCAGCGGATGCACCTTCAAGGACAAGGATTCCAGTCAGGATAAGGTCCTGATAGATAAACAGACGGCATGGAGTCTCTTTGGAGGATATGATATCGCAGGCCAGTCCGTTCAGGTGGATGGTAAAAACTATATCGTCAGCGGTGTGTATGAGCCAAAAGAAAGTAAATATGAAACGGTAGCCAAGGGAGAGGAATGCTATCTGTATATGGATTATGATGCTTATCATCAGGCATATGATACGGACGGCATTTTATGCTACGAAGCACTGATTCCAAATCCGGTTAAAGATTTTGCACTCTTTACGGTGAAACAGGCCTTTGGACTATCCAATGAGGCGCTGTATGAAGACTCATTGACGATTTCCGATCAGCTTTATGAATTTGTAGATCAGACGAGCCGATTTGCCTCATTTGCAGTCCTGAAAAAGATTAAAAATATGCCATATCTTTTCATGCACGGATCGAATATTGCATATCCGTATTGGGAAAATGCCATCAGAGCAGCAGAGCTTAAGCTAATGCTGGATATGATTTTCAGAGTGCTTTGTATCCTGCCGGTGATTGTGACTGTTGTAATCTGGTTTATGAAAAACAGGCGCAAACTCAAAGAGAGCTTGAAGAGTTTGCTAAAGGCAGGTATTGCAAAATGTATACAGATGCTTAAAAATCGCATAAAGGTGAAAAAGAATATCTCGGAGGACTAAGAACGTGTTAGTTGCCGAGATATTTTTATGTGTAAGCAGGGATACATATGCAAGTCTGAATAGATAATATATATGCAAGCCTGGATAGATACATGCCTCGTGACTGCGGCGTTTTCTACTCGTCGCATGCGCTGATTCGCAATCTCTCCGTGTAAACTCGCCTCTTTGAGGCTCAAACATACACTCCCGAGATTGCTGCTAGCATGCTCCTCATAACGAAAGCCTTGCAAAGTCACATCATCATGTATCTATCACAGCTTGCTCGAAGTATATCTATCTCCAACTTTCCGGTAATTAATTTGCTAGGTTTGTTAACCTACGGATATTTATGATATAATGCATGTGAGAATCAAGTACATTAATGAGATATTTATTACGAGGTTAGAAAGCGATATGAATTTTAAATCAGTAGATGAACTTCAGCATTTTCAGTTTCAGGATGCACAGATAGCAGAAGTCAGTATCAATGAAGAAGGTATTCAGTTTACCTTAGAGGCAGTCATTGTCAAAGCCACCAATTCGCAGAATACAAATTTCACAGACAGTTATGCAGGCACGCTTTCCATGAGACTGGTAAAGGGTGAAATTCAAAAAGCCGTGAAAGAAGGCTACAAATATTATGATGCCAACGATGTATTAAAGGAAGAGATTCCGGATACTCCATTGAGTCAGGAAGAGATCGATACCCTTTTAGGAAATTTAAAGGATGCGTACCTGTTTGATATGGTACCGGTAGAAGAGAGTCAGAATCAGACCGGTCAGTACCTGTATTTAATCGGAATCGATTTGGATGAGGAAACCTCATACTGGTTCCAGGTAACCTTTGAAAAAGCGATTATGGAATGGGATCGTTATATGAACAGAGTACAGAATTAGTCAAATGAAGGGCGTCGATTGTAAACAATCGACGCAAAAGAAGGTATTGGAGAAAGAATAAATATAATAAAAGGCCTCGATGATAAATCATCGACGCAAAAGAGAAGGAGGAATTACATGAAGAATGTAGACAAGAAAAGTCTGAGAATATTGCTTGCTGTAATTTCTCTTTTTTTAGTGGTTTGCTGCGCCGGTATCTGGAGCAAAAAGGTATCGACCTTTCATTACGAGGAGTCTTTGGATAGGCCCCTGTTATCCGTCGATGACAGAGAAGTAACCTTGAGAGAATTTGCCTATTATATTTTTATTATTGAAGAGTTTGTAGACAAGCAGGCCAAGCTGTATGATGCAAACAACCCTATCACCTACTGGAATAAAAGATTTCAGGCAGGCCTGGATTCCATGTTTGTTTATGATATGGCCAGAGAAGAGGCCTATGAAACCTGTATTTGTGATCTGATTTATGAAGGCATGGCAAAAGAGGCCGGATTTACTTTGGAGGATAATAAAAAAGCGGAAGCAATCAAGGAAGCAGACCAATGGTATGCCAAGCTTTCGGAGCAGCTCATAGAAAAGACCGGTATTCAAAAAGAGGATGTAGAGGATATCCTGGTTCGGAAAAAACTGGTAGCGGAATATGCAGTGAGCTATGTTAAGGAAGTTGATTTTGACGGTTATAGTGGTTATCGAGAGGAATTAATATCCGCTTCCGGTGATTATTATAAAGAAAAAATCAGACCGGAACATAAAATTTGGGAAGACGAAAATGTCAAAAATGGTATCAAATTCGGTCATATTACCGTTAATTACTAATATATAGGTCAAAAAAATGTTATATCAGTTAAAAATATGGTATAGATAATATTTTTAATTTGATATATTAGATGCAGTGATTAAGTTAAAAAAGCGGAACGCTTTTTTATAGATTTTAAGAAGTTTTACTTCTTAAATATCCCCTCATAATTCGTTTACCACTCCCCTCGGTAGACGGATTTCCCCTTTTTATAACAACCCCTTTTACGTGAAAGAACCGGAAACCCCCGGTTCTTTTTCATTATATACCGCGGTCATGTGGCGCGGGGCCTTGCCGGCAGTGCAATCAAAAGAATTGCTGTAATAGCAATTCTTTCTTTTTTTTACCGCGGCCATGTGGCGCGGGGCCTTGCCGGCAGTGCAATCAAAAGAATTGCTGTAATAGCAATTCTTTCTTTATGCGCAATATTCAGATTTTCGATACTTCTATCATCTATTATTCCAATCATCCATTGAGAATACTATGTCTTGAATTCACCTATTCACCAGTTTTTTATTCCCTTTTTTATTCGTTCGTTCCCCAGCATAACACTGGCCAAAATCCTGTATTTACAGGGCTTTTTGAGACTTTATCTGAGATCTGTTCATGTGACACTATATCATCTAAAACAAACAATATGTAAAAAAAATAAAATAAAATGTAAAATATAGTTGACACAATGTAATGTGGGTGATATATTAACATCATCAGATGAAACAAAACAAACAAGTCATCATAAAAAAGACAATAAAGGAGAATAAAGAAATGAGAGAAAAGAGTGTAAAGGATCAGATTAAAACAAACAAGGCATTTATCACAATGATTTGTGTATTGATGTGTGGATATGCAATTATGTTTATTATGACATTGCTGAAAGGCGGAGCAATCAGTGCATATACCTCAAGCATGTGTGCAATCTTATGTTGCAGCTTAATCCTTTTAGAGGAGAAAAATAAAAAGCTTTTGAAAGAAGCAGAAAAAGAAGAGGAGGAATAGAATGAAGAATCTAAAACTGAAAGCGGCAAGAGCCGGGCTTGATTTATCACAAGCCGAACTTGCAGAAAAAGTTGGGGTATCCAGACAAACGATTAACTCGATTGAAAAGGGAGACTACAATCCGACCATAGGGCTTTGCATTTCTATATGTAAAGTATTAAACAAGACATTGGATGATCTTTTCTGGATTGAAGAAGAGTAAGTCAAAAGTGGAAGGTAGTGTCAAGTAGAATATGAAAACAGTGAATGGCCTCGATTGTAAACAATCGAAGCAAAAGAGGAGAAATAAAAGATGAGTAATTTAGAAAATAGAGAGTTAGAAATAAACAAGGAAAACAGTAAGGCAAAGAAAAAATTCAGCTGGATTATATTTTTCTCTGCATTGATTGGAGCAGTTTGTGGATTTGCTCTGGTTAATATGTCAAACAAAATGAATGTAAATGAAATATCAAACATGCTGGGTCATTCCTGCATTTGGATCGGCGCCATAATGGCACCCTTTGTTATTTGCGGTTTAACCATCGCAGAATTCTTTTATGGTAAGGCAATCTGTAATAAAAGCAAAAAGGAATGGGACATTATCCAGAAATTAGAAGATGATGAATATGAGCAGGCTTATGAAAAGGTAGATGCAAACCTTCAGAAAGTATTAAACCTTTCAAGTATCACTACCATTCTCTCTTTTGGATTTTTCTCAGTTATTTTTTACGGAATGCTTTATGAAAGTAAAGGCATAGATTATATGTTTATATTCTTTATCATTAGTATTGCAGGATTACTTGCACAGCTGGCTGTATCTATGATTGTACAAAGAGGTGTAGTAGATCTCACTCGTATTTTCAATCCGGAAAAAGAAGGAAGCGTTTATGATACCAAATTCCAGGATAAGTGGCTTGAAAGCTGTGATGAAGCAGAAAAACAGATGATCTATGAAGCAGGTTTCCAGACATATAAAAAGATGAGCAATCTTTGTGTCTATGCATGGGTAATCTTTACCTTATTAGCACTCGTTCTTCGCATCACACTTTGGCCGGTAGTCATGGTGACTGTATTCTGGTTTTTAAATACAGTTTTATATTTAAGTGAATGTAAAAAACTTTCAGACAGCAAAAAGAACTAATTGGCAGGAAATAATCTGTTTATAAAGTTTCTATCTTCTTCACGATATGTTTAGAGTTTGTTTATAAAAGTTCCATTTATTTTCGTTGATTTCCTAAAATACGAGTTGTATCATAAATACAGATACAAAACACGTATCTCAAATCAAATTAATTTGAATAAAAAGAGAACACAAAAAACAAACCAAAAAACGCATCAGGGAATGACCCGGTATAAGGAGGAAGCAAAATGGATTTTTTTACTAAATTAGGAACAAAAGCAGGAGAAACTTTTCAGAATCTGAAGGAATCAGACAAGACCAAGAAAGCAATGAGCTATGCAGAGATTCCGGGACTTACTATTCAGATCGGTAAGCAGGAAAGTATTTTGAAAAAGGCATATATGGATATCGGTAAAGCATATTATGAGCTTCACACAGATGACGCAGAGGAAGCATTTGCTCCATCTATTGAAACCATCAAAGAATGCCTGGCAAAGATCGATGAATTAAAGGCAGAAATCGAAGCGAGAAAGGCATATGATCCAAAGAGTGAAGCAGGAGAAGTCGTAGATGACACAGATCCTTTGGATGAGGAAGAAGTCGTAGTAGAAGCGATCGATGTTACCAAACAGGCTGAGCAGGTTAAAGAAGTTGTAGTAGAAAATGTAGCAGAAGCAGCCGAAGAAATCAAAGAAAAAGTGCAGGAAGTAAATGACATTGCACAGGAAGTAAAAGAAACAACAGAAACCATCTAATTGTTAATACATTCAACTCCAAAAAAAACCTTCCGAGTAAATCGGAAGGTTTTTTATTTTGTCTAAATAACAAATTTTAGTATTCGCCGTTTTTATATTTATTTAAAGCATTCTGAATACGATCATTTGGATTTAATAAATCACTGATAGAAACATCATGATTCAGAGTATCGATGATATATGCGATATATTTACTCATATCACAGTCGATATAATATTCTTTTGCTAAAAGCTCAGGAGTCTGGTAAATCACATTGGTAGTTAATACTTTGCTGATTAAACCATCTTCATATGCTTTGTCGAATTTTTCCAAACCGTTTGTAAATAAACCGAAAGTAGAACAGATAAATACACGGTTTGCTTTTCTTTTCTTGAGCTCTCTGGCTACATCTAATACACTTTCACCGGAACTGATCATGTCATCAATTACGATAACATCCTTGCCTTCTACACTGCTTCCGAGGAATTCGTGTGCAACAATCGGATTGCGTCCGTTGATAATCTGTGTATAATCTCTACGTTTGTAGAACATACCCATATCAAGTCCTAATACATTGGCCATGTAAATAGCACGGCTCATACCACCTTCATCCGGGCTGATTACCATCATGTGCTGAGAATCAATCGCTAAATCCTTTACATGTGTTAATAATCCTTTGATGAACTGGTAAGTAGGTGATACAGTTTCAAATCCGTGAAGCGGAATTGCGTTCTGTACTCGAGGGTCGTGAGCATCAAATGTAACGATGTTATCTACACCCATATTTGTGAGTTCCTGAAGCATGATAGCACAGTCTAAAGACTCACGAGCGGTTCTTTTATGCTGACGGCTTTCATACAGGAAAGGCATGATAACAGTGATTCTTCTGGCCTTACCACCGACAGCAGCGATGATACGCTTGAGATCAGCATAATGATCATCCGGAGACATACGATTCTGATGTCCGCACAAAGAATAGGTCATGCTGTAGTTGAGTACGTCCACCAGGAGGTATAAATCGGCACCTCGAACGGACTCTAAAATTTCACCCTTTGCTTCGCCGGAACCAAAACGAGGAACTCTGGTATTAATCAGGTAAGAGTCTCTCTGGTATCCCTTAAAGGCCAAGCTTTCTTTGTGTTCGTTTTCACGTTTGGTTCTCCAGTCAACCAAATATTTGTCGACTTTTTCGCCAAGAGCCTGACTGCTCTTTAATGCGATGATTCCCAAAGATCCAACAGGGATGGTTTCCAAGTTTCTCATTTCTTCACGTTTTGACATGATGAAACTCCTCACTTTCTGTCTGCTAGTTTAAGTTGCATTCTTAAATCCGGTCCGATGAACTTTAACAGTTCAAACTGACTCATGATACGAGAGTATATGCGGTCCGAATAAATGGCGTTAATCTCCGCAGGCATTGCGTTACTGGAAATAATAGTAGGCAATTGCTTGCGATGACGAGTATTTAACAAAGCAAATAGCTTTGATTTGACATAATCTGAAGTATTCTCAGCAGCTAAATCATCTAAAATCAATAAATCACAGTGAAACAGATGATTCTCCAAGGCTTCAATCTGTCCAACATCAAAGCGATATAAGTTGAACTGATCAAATAACTGACAGCAGCTGTAATAGAGTACTTGATGGCCCTGATCCATAAGTTCCTTGGCGATACAACCGGAAAGGAAGGATTTGCCAGTACCTACTGTACCATAAAAAAAGAGATTGCGATAGACGATTTTGAATTCTTTCACAAAATCTTTTGCCATTTTCAAATTGTTTTGATAGTAACTCAAAGATTCGCCTTCAAAAAGGTCGAGTCTTAAGTTTTCAAAATTATCTGTATCCAGGCTGGTAAATAAGCCGGAATGAGAATATAAAGTAGTTGCAATTTTCTGCTTTAAGCAACTGCACTGACGGTTGTCTTCTAAATATCCTTTGTCCTTACATTTAGGACAGGTATAAATCGGATCCAGATAATCAGCCCCAAATCCGTTCTCTTCTAAAAGCTGTTTTAAATTCGCTCTGGTATCTGCAATCATCAGAGCTGCCTCATGACTGTTAACGAGGCCGCCATTCAGTGCAGTCTTCATTTGGGCAATAGAATAAGAAGCAATGGAAGCCTCTTTTTCCTGATAGGAAGGGATGGTTGCATACACACGGCTTTTTCTTGCTTCTAGTATTCTCTGATTTTCCATACGAGTCTGGTCGTATTCTTTCATGATTTGATTATATTGCGGATAGTCCATTATTTTTTTATCCTTTATATCTTAATGCTTCTTCCAAGGCATCGTAGTCGTAATCACGATGTGTGAACTGATTGAAAGTTCCCTTGGATCCGGCATTGTTTGTCTGCACTTTGTTTTGCTGTTTTAATTTGTACTGTTCGTCCTCCTTGGCAAGGTCTGCCAGAGAATGTACATTTGCACTGTGCCAACGGTTTAAGATGGAATTGGTATATTCAAAGCGATTGCTGTCGGTTCTTTGTACGCAGCGATTGCATGCTTCTAAAATCATTTCATCACTAAAACCGAGTTCGCCGGTCCACTTTTTGACATAGCCGGCTTCTACTTTGGTAGGAGCGCTGGTTCGGCCCAGAGCCTTCATAACCGTATAAACAATCTTGTCATACTGGCTTGAGTGCTGTTTTGCATCTTCTACAGTAGTTACCTTCTGATCATACCAGGCGAGAGCGACTCTTTCGATATAACGCATTTCGCGTTTACCTTTGCTGACGCAGTACTGAACCAAATAATCCATTAAATCAAAAGAGAACTGAAGACGATCGTAAATAAATGCAAGAGAACCCAAATCGGTTGTGCTCAGCGGACGTCCTAAATAGCTCTGCGCGATAAAGATAATATGCTGAAATTCATCGTTATTCTGAAAGCTCGCAATTTCATCCAAAGAGTATCCCGGATTTTCCGGTCCCTGAGGAATGACAAGCGGAACGACAGATCCGCTTTCAGAAGGGCTTTGTGTAGAAACAGATGCTGTTTCCAAAGCCTGATTCGGTATTTCAGCCTGACTGTTTGCGGCGCTTGTAGTGCTGCCTGCAGATGGCATAGATACGCTAAGGCCTGTCAGATTGCCGTTTGTATCCTTGGTAGTATGTAATAAACCGAGATTTTCCCAGTAATTGATGACTCTTAAAACATCAGACTCCATATAATTGAATTCATCTGCGATTGCAGAGACAGACGTAGCCTGACACGCACTCATCTTGCGAAGCAGGAACAGATAGATTTTAATCTGTGCTTCATTTGCATTTTTTAAATATTCATCAATAAATGTATAAGACAAAAATGTACCGTTTGGAACATTTTTATTATCTATTGTAAATGAGTTCATGTTTACCCCTTTTCTGATTGCTCGGAATATGCCTCCTGTTTTGTCCGGATAGCAAAATGAATTATAGCACACGAAGGATAAAATGCAAAGGGTAATTTTGGCCCGAAACCCTTGATTTTAAGGGGTTTGCGGCGATTGTGGATAATGTGGATAAATCCATACCAAAAATCGAAAAAGTAGTGAAAAATAAGGGCGAAAAGGGAAATAAAAATATCCACATTTTTATAGGGGATTTTCCCGTCAAAATGTGGATATTGTGGACAAGTTATTGACCAAGTAAGCTTTCGCCTATTTTAACAACATCTCCGGCTCCCATAGTTATCAACAAATCATTTGGCTCTAAATTTTGTAATAAAAAGTTTTCAATCTGATCAAAAGATGGGAAGTAGTAGCTGTCACATCCGAGTTTTTTGATTTCTTCCATCAAAAGCTTGGAACTGATTCCGAGAGTATCGGTTTCTCTGGCGGCATAAATGTCGGCAAGTACGACATGATCTGCCAGTGACAATGCTTTGGCAAAGTCGTTAAACAATGCCTTGGTTCTGGTATAAGTATGTGGCTGGAATACACACCATACATCCTTGTGAGGATAATTCTGAGCGGTAGTCAGAGTTGCTGTGATTTCTGTCGGATGATGTGCATAATCATCGATGACAGTAGTTTTTCCGAGCATACCTTTATATTCAAATCGGCGATCGGTTCCGCCAAAGCTTAAAAGTCCCTTTTGAATCTGCTCATTGGTTGCGCCGAGAATCTTGGCAGTCAGGATAGCAGACATAGAGTTTGTGACATTGTGACTTCCGGTAACGCCCAGGCTGACAGAAAAGCTTTCCTCGCCGCCTTCTGTTTTGAGATGAACGGTAAAGGTGCCTTTGGCATTGGCATCGTAGGTAACATCGGTTGCATATGCATCAAAAGAAGCATCGTAACCAAAGGTCAGAACCTTACATTCCAGATCTTTGGTAATTTCCTGATAGTTTGGAATTTCACCATTGATAATTAAATAGCCATCCTTTGGTAACAGCTTTGCAAATTTGGTAAAACTGTTTCGGATATCATCCAAATCCTTGAAGAAATCCAGATGATCGGCATCAATATTTAAAATAATGCTAATCTTTGGAAAGAAACTTAAAAAGCTGTTGGTGTATTCGCAGGCTTCTGCAACAAATACATCTGACTGACCAATACGAAGATTGCCGCCGATATCCTTTAGAATACCGCCGATGGTCAGGGTAGGATCGGCATCCATAGCCAGTAAAATCTCGGAAAGCATGGAAGTTGTAGTAGTCTTTCCGTGTGTACCACTGACTGCAATCGGAGTTTCATAACCTTTCATAATCAGACCTAAAAGCTCCGCTCTGGTCATGAGAGAAATACCCAGCTCTTTTGCTTTCATCAGCTCAGGATTGCTATCTGAAATTGCTGCGGTATATACTACCCAGTCAGTAGGTTCTGTAATATTTGAAGCACGCTGACCAATATAAATGGTAGCGCCTTTTTCGCTAAGTTCATTGGTTAAAGGACTTTCTTTGGCATCCGAACCGGAAACCTGAAATCCTTTGCTTAATAAAATCTGAGCAAGTCCGCTCATACTGATTCCGCCAATGCCGATAAAATGGACATGACAAGGAGTATTTAAATCAAATTGACTCATTTTTTCACTTCCTATTATTTATAGTATATATCTAAATTTCATTGTACGACCCAAGCCGGTAATCGTCAACCGGACATTTTGTGCGATTTCGCTTACGGATTGCTCAAATAGATTTACGGGTTGTTGATACAAGCTTACGGATTATATCAGATACGGCTTGGGTGACACGTAGTTATCAGCGCAGGTGGTACGGATACATTTTGCGTGACGGTAGCGAGTATTTCGTTATGACGAGCACGCTAGCAGCGATGGCGGAGTGATTGTCTGAGCCTCGCAGAGGCGAGTTCTCACGGGAGACATCGCGAATCAGCGCGTGCGAGGAGTAGAAAACGCAGCGTGTCACAAAAATCGTATCCGTACCACCAAGCTGCGTATACATCACCGTAGATTTGAGCCCCTCATTGTGATACACTAAACATATGAAGATAAGCGTATTAAAAACCAAATGGAAAACATGGATAAAATCCTTTATACCGCAAAAGGTAGCCGATGGAATTGTACTCGGTTTTTTTTCTGTGCTTTCTATGAGAGGACTGGGAAAAAGTCTGGTAGCTGCGCATCGCCTGGCAAATGACAGTGTCCTTTCGCAGAAAAATGCGCTGGGTCTCATGAATGGATATATCGAAAACCAGGCCGAACTGGGTGATTTTTTATATGGAAAGAAAAGAACTGCAGATTACAACAGCTGTGAAGTCATTGCATTATATAACTGCCTGCTTTCCATGAAAGAATCCGATCTCAATTTTGCGGCTCTTTTGGAATATTTTGAAAAAAAGGGCATAACGTATAAAGGAGAGTTTGGTACAAGCCCCAAGGCAATACGAAACTACCTGACGAAACTGGGCTATCAGACTGAGCTTGCAATAGGAAAACGCCTAAACTATGAGCTTTTGACTCGTTTCCAAAATCAGTATGACTCATATTTTCTCACAATATACAATCATGAAAGAGATATTACAAAACAGATTCATACCGTCAGTATCACCAGAGAAAAGGGGAAGTACAAGCTGCACAATGCAGGCACTAAACTGGAATTTGAATCGCTCCATTCCATTATGAATTTTCTGAAAGTTCGTCATTCAAAGACGCTGTGTCTTTGCGGCATTTCTCGAAAAGGATGATTTTAGCTATTTTGAACAAAAACAAAAAACCACAAAATTTTGCAAATATAAAATTATTGTAAAAAATAGCAAAAACCAGACAGCATCACATCTTAAAAATAGTAAATTCTCACATAATATACTAAAAAACATCCAATTTTTCTTGTTAAAAATCTTCACTTTATCGTTTTAATGTGATATAATTCCATTATCACTTTTTATGCTCATTTCAAGAAGGTATTTTTCTTATTAGATTTTTAGGGCACAAAAGACAAGAAATATTACAAGTTAGGGGTGACTATATGATTAAAAAAGAAATGATTGCCATGCTTTTGGCAGGTGGTCAGGGAAGCAGACTTGGTGTTTTAACAGCCAAGGTTGCAAAACCGGCAGTTGCTTTCGGCGGAAAGTATCGTATCATCGACTTCCCACTCAGTAACTGTATCAATTCAGGTGTAGACACCGTTGGTGTACTTACACAGTATCAGCCATTAAGGCTTAACACCCATATCGGAATCGGTATTCCGTGGGATTTGGATCGTAATATTGGTGGTGTATCCGTTCTGCCTCCATATGAGAAAAGTGCAGACACAGAATGGTATACAGGTACAGCTAATGCGATTTACCAGAATATGGAATATATGGAAAGCTTCAATCCGGAATATGTATTAATCTTATCCGGAGACCATATTTACAAGATGGACTATGAGGTAATGCTCGATTACCACAAGGCAAAAGGTGCTGAAGTAACTATCGCAGCAATGCCTGTTCCGCTGGAAGAAGCAAAGAGATTCGGTATCTTAATCACAGATGAAGACCGAAAGATTAATGAATTTGAGGAAAAACCGGCTAATCCGAGAAGTAATCTTGCCAGCATGGGTATTTATATCTTTAACTGGAAGACATTAAAGGAAGCGTTAATTGCTAATGCATCTCAGCCGGCTCTTGACTTTGGTAAACATGTCATTCCGTATTGTCACTCAGGCGGAGCACCTTGCTATGCTTATGAGTACAACGGATATTGGAAGGATGTTGGAACTCTGCATTCCTACTGGGAAGCTAATATGGAGCTGATCGACATTGTTCCGGAATTTAATTTATACGAGGAATATTGGAAGATATATACAAAGAGTGATACACTCCCACCTCAGTACATTTCTTCAGACAGTGAAATTGAAAAATGTATTATTGGTGAAGGCGCACAGATTTACGGTAAGGTTTACAACTCTGTCATCGGTTGTGGTGTAACAATTGGTGAAGGCACCGTTGTCAGAGATTCTATCATTATGAATGAAACCTCTATCGGAAGTAACTGCGAAGTATATAAAGCCATTATTGCTGAAAATGTAGAAATCGGTGATGAAGTAGGACTCGGCATTGGTGAAGAAGTTGAGAATGAAACAGATCCGCATATCTACAACCACGGTTTAGTAACCGTAGGTGAAAAATCTGTCATTCCGAGTCGTGTCACTATCGGTAAGAACTCTGTTGTTGCAGGTATTACAGAAGAAAGTGATTACAAAGACGGCTGCTTAGGAAGCGGTAAAACTATGATTAAGGCAGGTGATAAGGCATGAGAGCAATAGGAATTATTTTAGCAGGTGGTAACAACCACAGAATGAAAGAATTGTCACAGAAACGTGCTATTGCAGCAATGCCAATCGCCGGAAGCTATCGTAGTATTGACTTTGCTCTTAGCAATATGACAAATTCTCGTATTCAGAGAGTGGCAGTGTTCACACAGTACAATGCGAGAAGTTTAAATGATCATTTGAGCTCATCTAAATGGTGGGATTTCGGTAGAAAACAGGGAGGATTATCTGTATTCACACCAATGATTACCAGTGATAACAATGCCTGGTATCGCGGAACTGCAGATTCTATTTATCAGAACCTTGATTTCTTAAAAGAAAGCCATGAACCATACGTAGTAATCGCCAGCGGTGACTGTGTATACAAGATGGACTACAATAAAGTATTAGAGTATCACATTGCAAAAAAGGCTGATATTACAGTAGTTTGCAAGGATATGCCTGCAGGAGAAAATGTAGACAGATACGGTATCTTAAAGATGAATGAAGAAAGCCGTATTGAAGTATTTGAGGAAAAGCCAATCGTAGCAAACTCAAATACAATCTCATGCGGTATCTATGTTATCCGTCGTCGTCAGCTGATTGAACTGATCGAAAAATCAGCAGAAGAAGGACAGTATGATTTTGTAAAGGACATTTTAATCCGTTACAAAAACATGAAGAGAATCTTTGGATACAAGATTCAGGATTATTGGAAAAATATTGCTACAGTAGAAGATTACTTTGAAGCAAATATGGATTTCCTGAAACCTGACATCCGTGATTACTTCTTTAGACAGTATCCTGATATTTATTCCAAGGTAGATGATTTACCACCGGCTAAATACAACGTAGGAGCTAAATTGAAAAACAGTTTGATTTCCAGCGGTAGTATTATTAACGGTACAGTAGAGGATTCTGTTATCTTCAAGGGCGTATACGTAGGAAATAATTGTACAATTAAAAATTCTATCATTTTAAATGATGTTTATATCGGTGACAATACCTATATTGAGAACTGTATCGTAGAAAGTCACGATACTATTCGAGCAAATTCTTACCACAAAGGTGAGGGAGAAATTAAAATAGTTATTGAAAAGAATGATAGATATGTGCTTTAATAGAGAAGTGTAAAAAGAGTTATCTATGCCGACGATTCAGTCAACAAAGGAATATGACAATATGGCAAGAGATTTCGCCAAGTGCGAAACACCATGTAATGGGACCAGTACCATATACGAATCACGTAATCTTACTCTTGGATTGCGAATTAAATTCCGAGTGAATTTGAAAAAACGGTAGTCTTACTTTGAATAGTCAAAATAGATTTATTCTATTTGAACCAAGTGAGTAAGGCAATAGATAGGGGGAAAGGACATGAATATTACTGATGTTCGTGTGCGCATGATTACCAAAGAAGGTAAGATGAAGGCAGTAGTCTCAATTACACTTAATGACGTATTCGTAGTGCATGATATTAAAGTAATCGAAGGCGAGAAGGGTCTGTTCATCGCTATGCCAAGCAAAAAGGCAGCTGACGGTGAATATCGTGACATTGCACACCCAATCAATTCTCAGACCAGAGATTATGTTCAGGAAACAATTCTGAAGGCTTATGAGAAAGCTTTACTGGAAGAGCCGACAGAAGAATAATTCAAAAATGCTATTAAAAGAACCGAGGCAATAGGCTTCGGTTCTTTTCTTTGTTATACCGCGGCCTTGTTTCTATTTGCTATTTTACCTAAGTTAAGTTAAACTGATAGAGCGTATAAAAGGCCCGGAGCGGCAGTATACAGAGACAATGAAAACTGTGAATCAATGCGATGATAGATAGTCGTGACAATATAAAGAGGATGAATCATGTATATCATAGTAGGACTTGGTAACCCGACAAAAGAATATGAACATACCAGACATAATGTAGGCTTTGACAGTATAGATGCCCTGGCTGAGAAATATCAGGTGATTATGGGTGAAAAGAAGCATAAAGCCATCATTGGAAAAGGGTATATCGAGGGACAAAAGGTGGTCCTGGCCAAGCCGCAGACTTATATGAACCTGAGCGGTGAAAGCGTAAGGAGCCTGATTGATTTTTATAAAATAGACGAGGAATGTGAGCTTATCATTATTTATGATGATATCAGCCTGGAACCGGGACAGCTTCGTATCCGTAAAAAAGGAAGCGCCGGAGGTCATAACGGAATCAAGAATATCATTCAGCATTTAGGACATGATACCTTTTTGCGTATCAAGGTCGGAGTAGGTGAAAAGCCAAAGGGTTATGATTTGGCTGCTTATGTACTCGGTCATTTTTCCCGGGATGATCAGGAACTGATGAAACAGGCATTTGCAGATGTCTGCGAGGCAACCGCGGTTATGATTACCAAAGACGCGGATCAGGCCATGAACCAGTTTAACAGCAAGAAAAAATAGAGGTAACAGTTTGAAAGCATTTACTGAGGTTTGCAAAGAGTTTTCTTTTTATGAAGACGCCATAAAACAACTGAATAATGAGAAACATATCAGTGTTTCCGGATGTGTGGAAGCGCAGAAATGTCAGATGATTGCAGCCTTGGGTGAAGATTATCCTGTAAAGATTATTTTGACACACAATGATTTACAGGCCAGAGCCATATATGATGACTATCGTATGTATGACAAGGATGTGCTTTGGTATCCGTCAAAGGATTATATCTTTTTTCAGGCAGATATTCGCGGTCAGGAAATGACCAAGGAGCGTATCACCTGTTTTCGAAAGATGCTGGAAGGAGAAGCGGTAACGGTGGTTACCACCATCGATGCACTGATGGCACCGGTTATGCCGTTAAAGAAATGGCAGGATTATTGTATTACTATCGGAGACGGCAGCATTGTTGAAATGAAGGCTCTTTCAGGCATGCTGGTTCGAATGGGATATGAAAAGAATTATCAGGTAGAACAGCCCGGACAATTTTCTGTCAGGGGCGGTATTATAGATATCTTTGATTTGACAGAGGAAAACCCTGTCAGAATCGAGCTTTGGGGCGACGAAGTAGAATCGATTCGAAGATTTGATGTATTAAGTCAGCGCTCCATTGAAAGAGTCAAGGAGCTGACTATTTTCCCGGCGACAGAAATGATTCTCACTGCCGAGGAAAAGCTTTTGGGCTTGAAAGAAATTGAAAAGGATGCAAAAAAGGCAGCCGAAGCGCTCAAAAAAGAAAATCTTTTAAAAGAAGCACATGAAGTCAAAATGCTCGCTGAAAGATTAAAAGAGCAGATGGAAGAATTTGGTGTCATGGCAAACCTTGACAGCTATATGAAATACTTCTGTCAGGATTTGGACTTCTTTTTGGGACTTTTTGATTTGAAACATACTCTGGTGGTTGTGGATGAACCGGTTCGAACCAATGAAAGATTAAAAGCGGTTGAGTTAGAATTTCGTGAATCCATGATGCACCGAATGGAAAAGGGATATGCGATCAAGGGACAGAGTAAGCTCTTATATCCGGCCAAGGAAATTTGGGCCAGACTGGAAAAGAGCCGTATTCTCTGCCTTTCTATGCTGGAGAGCAAACACCGTTTCCTGGAAATAGACGAAAATTACCGCGTGGATGCCAGAATGCTTTCTTCCTTCCAGGGAAGCTTTGACATGCTGGTGGACACCCTGAATAAATATAAAAAGAACAAAGCCAGAATCATATTAATCTCACCATCGAGAACCAGAGCAAAGCGTCTGGCTCAGGATTTATATGATTTGGACATCAACTGCTTTTACAGTGAGGATCCGGACAGAGTCCTTCAAAAGCAGGAAATCATGGTTTCTGTCGGACAGTTATCCAAGGGCTTTGAATATCAGTCCCTGGGATTTATTGCTATTACAGAACAGGATATTTTCGGAAAACGAGATACCCGCAAGAAAAAGAAAAAACACTACACCGGAACCAAGATTCAGGACTTTTCCCAGCTGAATGTCGGCGATTATGTCGTACACGAAAGCCATGGACTCGGTATTTATCGAGGCATCGAAAAGATGGCGATGGACAAGGTAGTAAAGGACTATATGAAAATCGAGTATGCCGGCGGAGGAGTACTTTATGTCCTGGCAACCGGCTTTGACTCTGTTATGAAATACGCTTCTGCAGAGGGTAAGTCGCCGAGATTAAATAAACTGGGAACTCAGGAATGGAACAAAACCAAATCCAGAGTCAAATCTGCGGTGAATGAAGTCGCCAAGGATTTAGTCCTTTTATATGCAAACAGACAGAGTAAGGAAGGCTTTGCATATGGAAAAGATACCGTATGGCAGAGAGAATTTGAAGAACTCTTCCCATATGAAGAGACCAATGACCAGCTCCTGGCGATAAACGATACCAAGAGAGATATGGAAAGTAAGCGCATCATGGACCGATTAATCTGTGGTGACGTAGGCTTTGGAAAGACAGAAATCGCAATTCGAGCAGCTTTCAAGGCAGTTCAGGACGGAAAACAGGTTGTATTTTTAGTGCCGACTACCATTTTGGCCAAGCAGCACTATGACAATTTCGTTCAGAGAATGAAGGATTATCCGATTCGAATCGAGCTTTTGTCACGTTTCAAAACCGCCGGTCAGGTAAAGGAAATTAGAGAAGGTCTGAAAAAAGGCTTTGTAGATATCGTCATCGGTACGCACAAGGTGCTGAGTAAATCCATTGAATACAAGGATTTGGGACTTTTGATTATCGATGAGGAGCAGCGCTTTGGTGTGGCTCAAAAAGAAACCATCAAGCAGCTAAAGGATACCGTAGATGTGCTTTCCTTAACAGCGACTCCGATTCCGAGAACCTTGCATATGAGTCTGGTTGGTATCAGAGATATGAGCGTTTTGGAAGAGGCTCCAAATGACCGTATGCCGATTCAGACCTTTGTCATGGAATACAATGAGGAAATGGTCAGAGAGGCAATCAATCGTGAGCTGGCCAGAGAAGGACAGGTCTACTATGTATACAACAAGGTAAAATCCATAGCTGAGGTGACAGATCATATTCGAAGTCTGGTACCAAATGCCAATGTAGCCTTTGCTCACGGACAGATGAAGGAATCGGAATTAGAACCGATTATGTTTGATTTTGTAAACGGAGACATTGATGTACTGGTATCGACTACCATCATTGAAACCGGACTGGATATACCAAATGTAAATACCATGATTATTCATGACTCAGACAGTATGGGGCTGGCACAGCTCTATCAGCTTCGAGGCCGTGTGGGAAGATCAAACCGCAGCGCCTATGCATTCCTTTTATATAAAAGAGATAAGCTGATTACTGAAGTAGCGGAAAAGAGATTGAAAGCAATCAAGGAGTTTACCGAGCTGGGAAGCGGTTTCAAAATCGCTATGAAGGACTTGGAAATTCGAGGAGCTGGAAATCTATTGGGCAAGATGCAGCATGGCCATATGGAAGCAGTCGGATACGATTTGTATTGCAAGATGCTGTCGCAGGCGGTCAAAGAACAAAAGGGTGAAAAGACCGTAGATACCGGATTTGAAACTGCCATTGATATGGATGTGGATGCTCATATCGCCGAAACCTATATTGTGAATGAGTATCAAAAGCTGGATATCTATAAACGAATTGCAGCGATTGAAAGCCTGGAAGAATGCGATGAACTCAAATCAGAGCTGGGAGACAGATTTGGCGCGATACCGAGATGCGTTGAAAATCTGCTTCGTATTTCGCTGATTCGTACGCAGGCCCACAATTTGTATATTACAGAGGTTCGAGGCAAAAAGGACGGTATCACCTTTAAGCTTCATCCGCAGGCACAGATTAAAGCCGAAAATATTCCGATTGTCATGGCAAATTTAGGTGACAATATGCGATTTAGCGCAAACGGAGAACCGGCCTTTTTCTATAAACTCAAATCTACCTCTATCGTGGAAAAGGATGAGGAACAAATGCTGGTTATGGCCGAGAGATGTATCAAGGAAATGCGTGCCAGATTATTGTGAGAAAGCCTGAAATAGTGTATATTAAACATGGATAAACGATACGGTCTTAAAAAGATCCATACAATAGAGAAGGAGAAAACATGAGCGATTTTATTATTTCAACAGAAACCAACTCAGATATGCCAAAAGAATTTTTGCAGGAAAATAATATTTTGGTAATTCCCCATTATTATACCGTAGAAGAAGATATGTACGGAGATGAAAAAGAACTGACCATCAAAGAATTTTATGATGAAATGCGTGCCGGCAAAAAAGTCGGAACCATGGCCAGCAATCCGGCAGTTATTTTAGAAAAATTTGCAGAAATTGCAAAACAGGGTAAAGACATTCTTCACATCAGCTTTTCTTCAGAGCTTAGCTGTGGTTACCAGAACATCGTAAATGGTGCCAATGAAATTATGGAAGAATATCCAAATGTAAAAATCATCGTAGCAGATACTTTATCAGCTACTTTAGGTGAAGGCTTATGTATTCAGCAGGCTGTTAACATGAGAAAAGAAGGAAAAACCATGGAAGAAATTGCTGCCTGGATTAAAGAAAATGCAGCTCATATCGATGTGGAATTTACTGTAGATGATTTGGAATACTTATACCGCGGAGGCAGATTATCAAAGACTGCTACTGTCATCGGTAGTATGGTAAAATTAAAACCAATCCTTTACGTAACAGAAGAAGGAAAGCTCGCAGCGCTTTCTAAAGTCAGAGGACGTAAAAAATCTATGTCTACACTGGTAGATGATATGGTAGAAAAAATCGGAAGCTACAAGGACAAACAGGTAATGGTGGGTGTTCTGCACGGTGACTGCGAAGACGATGCCAATGCACTGGCTGAAATGATCAAAGAAAGACTGGGTTATCAGGATATCTGTATTTGCCCAATCGGTCCTAGTGTTGGCGCACACAGCGGCCCGGGAGCACTGGGAGTCGCATTCCTCGCAGAACGCAAGTAATTTTGCTTGAAAATATGATATAAAAATGAAAGTAGCAGACTATTGGAGAGTTTCCCAAATAGTCTGCTATTTTTTGTTCTTTCGTTATTTGCCGAAAAAAGTCATATGTAGTCATAATTCGAACGCCTTGAAGCGCGTCAGTACTTAACGAGGTTTTTTCGAGTTTAGTACTGTTACGCGAGCTTCATGGAGCGAGAGCGTCGTGAGAATATGAGCTACATATGACTTTTTATATTGAATAATCTAAATTTTGTAGAATGATTTCCAATCTGATTTCTCGAGCTGATATTTCAAAATCTCAATTCTCTTGTCATCATCAATGGATACCATCGGTGTAGGCTGCGGCTTGGCAGTATAGAAGCCCTGAATTAAATCAATATCCAGGCGAATTACCTGCTGCAGCTCTTCTGAGGTTTCGACACCTTCTGCCAAGGCAACGATATCATTGTCATGTGCGAAATCGATAATACTCTTTACGAAATGCTGTTTCTGCGGGTTGCTGTCAATATCGCTGATAAGCAAGCGGTCAATCTTGACATATCGAGGCATATATCGCAGCAGGTTATTGATGTTGGAATAACCGGAACCGTAATCATCTAACGCTGTTTGGATGTTGAGTCTTCGATATTTCTTTTGCAGTTCTGCCAGCTGTTCGTCGTTAAGCTCGGACTCTTCTGTAATCTCCACTACCAGATTTGCATAATAGGTATGAAGCAGAGTTTCTACCGCATGACTGTCTTCTTCTGTCAGCTGGAAAGCCGGAAGAGAGTTCAAAAAGATCTTTCGATTGCCCAGTGCATTGTGATAGGTCTGCATCATAGAAAGCACATTGATAAAGGTGGCTTTTTCGATATCGTATAATCGTCCGAGACAGGCAGCACCCTCTAAAAGCTGCGGCGGACTCAATTTTACCGGATCATCGCATCTCATCAATGCTTCATAACCGAAAATGCTGGCATCCTTTGCATTGATAATCGGCTGCAAATCATAGCGAAGGGTATTATTATCCAAAGCCTTTGCTACAGAATCGTTGCGGCGCATATCCTCTGTGGTCAGATTTGTAACGGACAGGCGGCGTCTCTTGCGCTCTGACTTTTGATGATTTTTCTTGGTAATCGCATGATTAATGAGATAATCAAGAGAAGTATCGCGATGTACGTTGGCAGTCTGAGAACTGCTGTGTACCTGCATGGTTAATTGTTTGTGATCCAGGATAGACAGGTTTCTGGCTTTCTCTGAGATACTGTCGGTCAGTACCTCTGCACGAAGGTCGGCATTGATACCCTTTAAAATAATCAAAAATTCATCGTTGCACATACGGCAGCAGATTTCCTGTTCTGTCACACTTTCACGAATGATACGTGCGAGTAAAAGAATCGCTCTGTCTCCGATTTCTCTCGAATAGGTCGCATTTATTTCCTTTAAATCCTGAATATCCAGAGCCAAAAGAACAACCTGTGTTTCTTCTTTCAGACCTGACTCAAATAATGGAGTTGCCTTTTGCAAAAATCCCTGATAGTTGTAAAGACCGGTCAGGGAATCACGAATCTGATCCGCTTTAATCTGAGAAATCAGTTTTTGCAAAGTAAGCTGTCTTAAGAAGGATTCCATACCCTGCATGATACTCTTCATCCAGATACGGAAGGTCTCATCATAATCAAAGCCGGTTTTGTCATAGCTGATAACCGTATAGCCAAAGCATCTGTCATTAAAATACATCGGATTAAAGACATAGCAGCACGGCTCTTTCTTTTCTATAAATAAATCAGGAAGTAAATCTTTGGTATCAAAAACATCCTGAAAATCAACAATATTGGTTACATCATCGGCATGTTCGGTACAATGAATCACTCGGTGCATCCGCGGCGTATAACCATGTTTGAGATCGGAATCATGATTAAAATCCATTTGGGTCACATCCATAAAGCCATCATTGATACATAGATGAAAGCTTTTAAATGGTCTGATCTGATAGGAATAATCTAAAATGGATTTATAAAAATCACGGAAATCATTCTGTGTCAAAAGGTCTTCTGTAATATGGTTAAAATCAGAAAAGAACGATTGATCAGAATGTGCGGTTTTCCATTCGCGTCTAAACTGAAGGTGAGTTTCCACTTTAAAATCAGTACAGCCGCAGCTGCCGCCTAAAAACAGAGGAGCCTCGAGCTCCATGACAGGAGGTACTTCTCCAATCAGGGCATGATGCAGCCATTTGGCACAATATGCTCCGCACTCATCTGACGGAATATCGGCAGAGGTAAGAGGAAGAGGGCTGTGACGGCCTTCTTCAGAGGAATCATAGCCAATCAATGCCATATCTTCCGGAATTTTATATCCTTTATCTGATAAATAAGAAGCGGCACCGATTGCCATACAGTCATTGGCACAGGCCAGAGCATCCGGAAGTTTTCCTCTGGCGAGCATCTTCTGTGCAAAGGTTTTTCCACTGTCATACCAATAATTTCCGTGATAAATCAGTTCTTCGTTTGGCAAAAGCTTGTGCTCTCTCAAACTGTCGTAATATGCATTCAATCGCTGAATGGAATGCGGATGCCCTTCCTTTCCGCCTAAAAATGCGATTTCCTCATAGCCGTGTACCTGAATCAGATGATCGATCAGTTTTTTCATAGGTGTGTAGTGATCAATCTTGACGCAGGGAAAGAAAGGATTATCCAAATCTACGACCAGTACAGGTCCCTTGAAGCCATCCTGAATGCGTTTCATGAGCTTGAAATTAACGCCCGGAACCAGAATGGTATCCGGCATCAAAAGCAGGGCATCAAACATATCATAGTTGATCAGTTCATAAATATTGGAATCACCGATGTTTCGAAGTTCCGTTTCCTGAAACTTTTGAAACATGGAAAAAAGGCATACTTCGTAGTCATACTGGTAGGCCTGATCCAGGAATGCGGTGATAAATTTTTTCTGCATGTGTTCATCGAGCTGGGCTGATAATACACCGATTCTTTTTCTCATAGACAATACTCCTTTTTGGAATATTTTTAGTATAGAATAGTACCTTTATTTTACTATTTTTCAAGGGGTTCTACAATGAATGTAATGTTCAAATAATCTATGAAATATTGTGTTATTTTCACAAAGGAAAAATAAATTGCAGCAGGAAATGTTTGGATTAAAAAATATTTTTTAAAAATTTTAATTGACTTTACTGTGCATATACTGTATATATAGACATATACAGTTCATATACACATCAAATGATTTTCATATATAGTTGAATAAATGAGGCAGTTATCAGGGTGTAGAGAGTAATCGGGTATAAGGGTGAAACAGGATGGAAGAAAAAATATTAGTACTGGAAAATATGAATAAGAAAGCAGGAAACTTTCAGCTAAAGGATATCAGCTTTGCGTTGCCCCTGGGATATATTATGGGACTGATTGGCGCCAATGGCGCAGGTAAAACCACGTTATTAAAATGTATCCTGGGCCTGACTCAGACAGATAGCGGATGCTTACAAATAGAAGGCATGGAATATGAACAAAAAGAAAAAGAGATCAAAGAACTTTTGGGTTATGTAGGGGTGGATTCCTATTTTAATCCCAAGAATCGGATAGAAGACCTTTACTGGCTGGGGCGATTCTATAAATCCTTTGATGAAGCCTATCTTACCAGGCTGTTAACAGAATTTGGCCTGGCAAAGAATAAAACCATCGGGAAGCTTTCCAAAGGAGAACAGTTAAAAATGCAATTTGCTTTTGCACTGTCACACAGACCAAAGCTTTTAATTATGGATGAAGCGACCGGAAGCTTTGACCCGGAATTTAGAGAAAAAATGAAGGGCTACATGACTGAGTTTGTAAAAGACGGCGAGCACAGCATTCTGTTTTCTTCTCATATCAGTGATGAAATGGAAGTTTTAGCGGATTATGTGACGATGATAGATCACGGAAAAATTCTCTTTTCTATGACCAGGGAAGAACTATTGGACAGCTTCCGTATTGTGAGCGGAGAAATGTATAAATTGAAACTGTTAAAGCCGGACAGAGTCGTTTATTTAGAGCCGGGACTGGCAACGAACAAAGCCTTTGTCAGACATTATGAAGGAAAAAGTGAGTATGATTATCTGCTAAAAGTACAAAAGCCGACCGTAGCAGATGTGCAATATTATTTACAAAAAAGTCAGGAAAACAAGTAGGAGAATAAAAGGTATGAACAGAATGATTTTAAAGGATTATCAAAGCAGAATGAATCAAAAGACAATCCTGAAGTGCTTTGCAAAAAACTTTATGTTGCTGTATTGCTTGCTAATGTATACATGGAATGGCGTAAAAACTTTTTCTCCTGCAGGTAAAATTGTTATCTGGACATCCCTGGGATGGGGCTTTTCTATTATGCTTTCAGATTTGCTGAAAAGTAATCTTCCGGATTTATTTTTTCTCCTGCCGCTTTCTGCCGGCGAGAGAAAAGAGATGATTAAAAGAATGTATCGAATCAAATGGATTCCTATGACTGTCCTTTTTGCAACAATCGGTATTATTTTGGCAGCTGTCGGGACTTTTCGATGGATAGACATGATTTTTTGCGGCGTGAATATCATTTGGGGATTTTTGGGAACCTGCACGGCGTTTAGTGAAAAGGATCCGGGAAGCCTTTTATATATTCGCATTTTCCCGTTTTTATCCATTATGGTTTATTTGCTCTGCGTGGAGGATATTTGGTCAAAAGGAATGATTTCAACAAGTGCTGTCATAGCAATAGCTTTGTATGCAGTGATGTATCTCATCAGTGCTTATTATATGCTAAAGTGCTGCATCAGAATGTACGGCAGAATGATAGGAGGCGCTTATGTATAATTTAAATTTAGTAGTAGATACCAAAGCCAGTCTTTCTATTTATGAACAGATTGAAATGCAGCTAAAGTCCATGATTGCATCCGACAAATTAAAGCCGGGGGATGCACTTCCGTCGATTCGAAGTCTGGCAGCAGACCTTCAAATCAGTGTTATTACGACGAAAAGAGCATATGAAGAACTGGAAAAAGAAGGACTGATCAGGTCTGTTCCGGGCAAAGGATTTTATGTATGTGAACTGAGCAGCGGATACCTGATGGAAAAGCAACTGGTGATGCTGGAAAAGCAGCTGAGTGAAGCGGTACATGCCTGTAAAACAGCAGGACTTAGCCTGGAAGAAGTAGTAGAAATGGTAACCGCACTTATGGAGAATTAACAATGGCAGATATGATTTGTATTTCAAATATGTCCACAACAGGAAAAAAGTTTCGATTACAGAATATCAATTTATCTTTGGAAGAAGGGTTTATTCTGGGTGTATACGGAGAAAACGGAGCCGGAAAAACTACTCTGATGAGAACTTTGATGCATGATAAAGAATACGAAGGCAGCATTCAGATTTTTGGTTTGGAGCTAAGGGATAACAGAGAGGAAATTTTGAAAAAGACTGCTTTTATCTCAGATGAAAAAGACCTGTTTATGCAGCAAAGTGTTCGTAGCAATGCAAAACTTTACAGTGCATTTTATCCGGAGTATCAGGAAGAAGTCTTTTTGGAATATTTAGATAAATTTGAGGTCCCGAAAAGTACCGTAGTCGGAAAATTATCAAGAGGTGAAAAGATTCGTTTTCAGATGGCATTTGCTATCGCCTGTGGCTGTAAGCTGTTTCTTTTGGACGAAGCAACAGCAGGTATGGATATTGTTTTTCGAAGAGACTTTTTTAAGGAGCTGAGAAAGGTATTGGATGAAACCGGAGCATCGGTTATCCTGACAACTCATATCTCAGAGGAAATCCATCAGATTGTGGATTATTCTATGGAAATGAAAAACGGAATGTGTATGGAAGTAAAGGAGGTGCTTTTATAATGGATCAGCTCTTTGCGAAATTATGGAAAAAACCAAATTTAACCAGACAGATGGAGCAGGTTTACAGGTTTGATCAGGCCAGACAATCACAGAGTGATTACAGTGAACTTTTGCAGAATCTGGGGACCTATATGATGCTGGGGATTTGCGCTCTTATGTGGTTGCTTCCCTATCATGAAAATGCGGGGAGACTGTATCGCTGGATTTATCCACAGCTCAATAGTTCCGCTGCGGGGGTGTCTGTTTTCCCATTTTTGCTTGAGGCGATGGCCCTTAGTTTCATGTTGTCGAATCAGCTTCACGTCAATGAGGGAAACAGAAAGAATACGATACTAAGTAAATTAAAGGATACACCGGTAGATGCGGCTATTTTTTTATATACCAGATACAAGAAAGTCACGATTCTTCTCGTCAAAATCACCGTACTGTTTACCATCGAGCAGTCACTGATTACCTTAATAGCATATAAAGGGGCGTATCTGCTGAACATACTTATGCCTGTGGTGTATGCACTCTTTATAAACCTGTTTCTGGTTTTGTCTGTCTTTATACCAAAGTATATTAGTTTTAAACGTAGTAATTCATGATATGGAATATATGAGTATACAGGACGGTTTAAAGAAAATTTAAAAATGGAGATAATAACAAAGGGACTAATGCATGCTAATTTGCGTGTCTCTAAAATGCAGGGTTTGATACTTTTTTGGTGTCAGCCCTGTTTTTTTGCGGAAAATTTCTGTAAAGTAGCTCTGGCTCGGAAACGCCAAAATGGACGCAATCTGAGAAGGAGAATATTCTGAGTAGGTGAGCATATTGCAGGCAGTTTCAATCTTTTTGTCCTGGATATAGGAACGGATAGTCTGTCCGGTTTCTTTTTTGAACAGGTGGGAAAGGTAGGATTCATTTAAGCCTGTAAGCTCAGATAAATCGGCAACGGTGATATGCGTATGAAGGTGTTCCAGGATATAGTCAATGCTGCGCGCAATCGGCTTGGAACATATTTTTTCACGGCGAAGATTTCTCATACGTTTGGTATAGTCGAGACACATGACAGGATGAAGGTCGGAAACCTCCTTGGCAGTTTTGCACTTGTCAGCCTTTTGAATATAAAAATCACTGAGGCTATAGGCAGTCGCTACCTCCATACCGCCTTCAATGCAGTATCTGGCAGTCATGGCAGTCGTTACCACAAAGTGATATTTGATATGCTGAAGAAAGTTATCAGACAATACGCCAAGCCCCTTTTTATCTAGCAGGGTTTCCTGACAAAGCTCTTTGATTTTGGTCAAATTTCCTTCTTTAATATAAGAATAAAATTCAAGCTCCGGATTGTAAGGAGCGCGAAGGAGCAAATCTTCTCTTTGTAAAAATTCGCGGTAGATCAGTTCTTTTTGTAAGTTCATAGGAATTCCTTTATTTGTTATATATGCCACGATAGTTTATATTCTCACGGCGCTCTCACTCCATGAATCGTGTAATTCATTATTACTACGATAATAGCATAAAAACGATAAAAAACAAAGAAAAACGATATAACTATACATGAAAACTTGATATGTTATAAAAACAAACAGCAAGCAAATGACAAATAGAAAGGAAGAAACACATGATTCAATTAAAAAGAGGCATTAATTTAGGTGGATTTTTATCACAGTGTGTGCATACACAGGAGCACTACGATACCTTCATTCATGAAGAAGATTTAAAGCAAATCGCAGACTGGGGATTTGACCATGTCAGACTTCCTATCGATTATGAAGTATTTGAAACAGACGATGCCCGGGTAAAGCAGGAAGGCTTTGACAGAGTGGATGAAATCATTGGCTGGGCAAAAAACAGCGGACTGAATATTATCCTGGATCTTCACAAGGCATTTGGATATGACTTTAATGATGCGGGAAAAGAAGGCAAAAACAATTTATTCCATAATGAGGAACTAAAGGTTCGTTACTTAAATCTTTGGGAAAAGATAGCAAAGGCTTACTGTAAATATCCTCATGTAGCATTCGAATTGTTAAACGAAGTAGTCGAAGAAGACAATGCCGAACTTTGGAATGAGCTGATTGACAGAGCTGTAAATATGATTCGAGAGATTACAAAGGATACACCGATTATCTACGGAGGTATTCAGTGGAACAGTGCCAGAACAGTGAAACTTTTAGAAAAACCAAAGCATGAAAATATTATTTTTACATTCCATTTCTATGAGCCATTATTATTTACGCATCAAAAGGCTCATTGGGTAGCAGCGATGGATCCGAATCAGGAAATCTCTTATCCGGAAAGCATGGAATACTACTGTGAGCTTTCAAAGCCATTGGGATATCAGGGTGAGGTTGTCAGAGGTGCTGTATCAAAGACGATGGGAGAAGAATTCATTGATGAAATGATTCATGATGCGATTAGCGCAGCCGAAAAAGCAGGAGTTTCTCTTTACTGCGGCGAGTTCGGAGTCATTGATCAGGCACCGGTAGCGGATACACTTCGCTGGTTTACAGATGTAGATGCAATCTTTAGAAAATATGATATCGGATGTAGTGTATGGAGCTACAAAAAGATGGATTTTGGTCTCATCGAAGACCATTATGCACCAATCAAACAGGATTTGATTTCTCTTTGGACTCAGAGAAATTAATCATATAGCAAAAAACATGTATATCAAATGGGAGGTTACAATGAAACATTCAAAACAGTTACTGGCGTTTTTGATGGCTACCGCATTGGTAGTGACTTCGGTAAGTGTTCCGACTATGGCAAAAGAAGCGGGGGCAAAAACTGCTAAGGTCAGCATCACAAAACCGGATGGCAAGACGCTGGTCATGAAGAAGGGTAAATCTTTTAAAATCAAAACAAATCAAAAAGTTAGTTTTAGCTCATCAAATCAGAAGGTAGTGAGCGTTTCTTCAAAGGGTAAATTAAAGGCTTTGAAAAAGGGCAAGGTAACAATCACAGCCAAGAGCCTGGCAAATAAGAAAAACAAAGCAAAATTAAAAGTCATTGTAGGTAATCCTGTTACCAAAGTGACAGTGAATCAGTCAAATATTTCATTAGTAAAAGGACAGAAGACAAAGCTTACTGCAGTAGTTGCACCAAAGAATGCTTCTGTTAAGAAGGTAAGCTTTACCAGTAGTAACGAAAAGGTTGCTACTGTGACAAAGGGCGGAGAAGTAGTGGCAGTCGGAGAAGGAAGCTGCCGGGTTACAGCAGTTTCTACAGACGGAAATGCCAAGAAAGCTTCCTGCGATATTACAGTAAAAGCACCGGCCGCTCCAAGTGCTTCTGTTAAACCAAGTACTGCAGTAAAACCATCTGCATCGGTGGCACCAAGTACTTCTGCCAAGCCAAGCAGCGTACCAAGTACAGAGGTGCAGCCTAGTCAGGAACCGGATTATTATGATCCGCAAGTGAAGTATGATTACCAGCTTAACAACACGGATGCGAGTGCAGAAAACTTTGCTCTGCCAAGTATTAAAGATGCATCAGAATATACTTTGAAATGGGCAGACAATTTCGATGGCGAAACATTAAACAGAAAAGACTGGAATGTAGAAAAGCATGAACCGGGATGGGTAAATGCAGAACTCCAGGAATACGTTGACAGTGAAGAGAATATCTTTATTGAAAATGGTAACTTAGTGCTTCGTCCAATCCGCCGTAAAGGTGAAGATGGCCAGGACATCATTACCTCAGGTCGTGTGAACACAATGGGCAAGCATGATTTTACATACGGTTTATTTGAAGCCAGAGTAAAAGTACCAAAAGGAATGGGCTTCTTACCTGCATTTTGGATGATGCCGGATGAAAGTATTTACGGACAGTGGCCAAAATGTGGTGAAATCGACATCATGGAAATCATGGGACAGAGCGTGGATACTCTTCACGGAACAATTCACTACGGAAAAGACAGCAATAGCGGTCACAGACAGAAACAGGGAACTTATAAGTTAGCAGAAGGTAATTTTGCGGATGAGTATCATGTGTTTGCATTGGAATGGCTTCCGGGTAAATTGATCTGGTATGTAGACGGTGAAAAATATTATGAAACCAGTGATTGGGAATGTATCACAACAGATGGTGGTACAGTGGCTTATCCGGCTCCGTTTGATCAGCCTTTCCATGTGATCTTAAATCTCGCAGTAGGCGGTAGCTGGGTTGGATATCCGGATGAAACCACAAAAATCAATCCTAGCGCATATGTGATCGACTATGTAAAGATTTTCCAAAAGGATGCTTATGATGAAAATGTAACAAAGCCTGAGGCAGAAGTGACATTAAGAGATCCGGATGCAGAGGGTAATTATATTGTGAACGGAACCTTTGCAAAAGAAGACCTGGCAGATGAAAAAGACTGGGTATTTATGACTGCATTAAATGGAGAAGCTACCGCTACCATTGATGATGCGACCATGACAATTGATACAACAAAAGCAGGAGACGTTGATTATAGTGTTCAGCTCGTACAGGCAGATGTACCATTTGAAAAGGGTGCCGGCTATACCGTATCCTTTGATGCCAAGGCCAGTGAAAACAGAAAAACCAATGTAGCAGTGAAAGCCCCGGACAGAGGATATCAGGCTTATATGAGCGAGATGGTTTCTCTGACAACAGAGTATCAGAATTACAGCTATGAATTTAAAATGAAGGATGATTCCGATCCAAACGGACGTCTGGAATTTAATATGGGTAATGCAGATTCCACTGCATCTATCTATATCAAGAATGTTTCAATCAAGAAAACAAAAGAAGCCGATCTAAATGAAGCAGAAGAAAGAGGCGTTCGTGAAGATGGTAACTATGTATACAACGGCTTATTCCAGGAAGGTGCTAACCGTATGGATTACTGGAATATTTCCGGATGCGAAGACGCCAAGGTTTCTGTAACAGGTCTTTCAGACGGCAGACAGTTAAAAGTTGAAATGCCTGAAACTGTTTCAGGAAATGAGCTGGTAGTCAGTCAGAATGGCTTGGCTCTTGAAGAGAATGCAACCTATTTCATCAGCTATGATTTAGACAATAGCGAGGATGTTAAAGTAGTTGTAAGCGGACAGGAAGTACAGAATAACAGCAGATTTGTTGCTACAAAAAATCAGGATATTCAGTTTATCTTTGCAAAAGAAGGTGTTTACAAGCTGGATAATGTACGAGTAGTAGAAGATGCACTGATCAAGAACGGAAGCTTCAACGCAGATACAGCAGGATATGCTCCTTATATCGATGCAGGAGCTGCAGCTACTTATATTGTTGACAGCCAGAAAGAAGACAATGCATTTGAAATGACAATTGAAGATACTTCAGATGCAGAATGGAAGATTCAGCTCAAACAGGCAGGCGTAGAATTAGAAGAAAATCAGTGGTATAACTTAAGCTTTGATATCAAATCAAGTATCGACAGAAAGGTACAGTATGCGATCCAAAGAGACGGTTCTGTACATAAAAATGCAGATAACTCAGAAGACTGGACACCATATGTTCAGGATACAGTTGCTTTGAAAGCATCTAGTGGAGATTATCAGAAGGTTTCTGCTGATTTTAAGATGGCATTCTCTACTGATACAGGTTCGATCTTTAATATCGCTATGGGTGCTGTGGGAGGAACTCGCATCACACAAAAGCATAGAGTTACAATTGATAACATCAAGCTCATCAAGATTGAAGAACCGGAAAAGGAAGAAACACCACAAGATCAGAATTTGTTAACGGATGCTAACTTTGCAGACGGATGGAACACCTGGAGTGTATACATGGCAAAGAACAATTACGATCATGTTTCCTTCCCTGACCAAAAAGCAGTTTTTGCAATTGCAACAGAGGATATCGGTGAAGAGGATTATCATGTACAGCTCAAGCAGGGCGGTCTTGATTTGGATGCCGGCGATTATCAGCTTAAATTCAAGGCAGTATCTACAGAAAGCAGAGTCATCAAAACGGCTTGTATGGATGTAGGAAATGTGAAATGGTATGTATCGGGAGATCCGAATATCGCCCTGGAAAAAGGGGTAGAAAAGGAAGTAGTAATCAATATTACAATTCCTGAAAGAGATACTTCGGCATATGTTGCAGTGTCTATGGGTAAAAATGGTACAACACCGGCTTCTACTGTGACATTATCTGATTTTTCTTTAGTAAAAGTAAAATAAATCATTTTAAGCCTGGTATTGGATTATTAAATATCTTTTCAGCTGTAATTGCCAGCTTTTAATATAACTTATAGCAAAAAAGCCCTGGAGATATAGAGTGATGTGACTTGGCACAATCTATATCTACCAGGGCTTGTTATTTATTATAGTTAAATCTTACCAGAACTTGAATATGCGCATAATCTTGATAGCAAGACGAACATATGGTGGCATGAGTTCTTTTCTGGCCTCCTTTAATTTCTGACTGATTTCAATATGCTGCGGACAATGACTTTCGCATTTCTTACATTCGATGCAGGCATATAAATCACTCATTTCCTTTTGGAGAGCAGTAATCTGCCAATATTCCGATCTTCCGGATCCTTTGCCCTCTGTATACATCTGATTGTAACACTTAAAGGCAGTTGGGATATCGATACCCTTTGGACAAGGCATACAATATGCACATCCGGTACAGCCAACTTTGATGCCTGACTGAATTTCATTTTTTACAGCTTCGATTAATTTAAAATCTTCTTCGGTGAATTCACCGGCCTGAACACTGCTGGCGATTCGCACATTTTCCTGTACCATTTCTACAGAATTCATACCGGACAATACGCAGGTAACCTGCGGCTGATTCCACAGCCAGCGAAATGCGAGCTCTGCAGGAGTTCTTTTCTTTGGATCCTTGGCAATCAGTGCCTTGGCTTTATCCGGAAGTAAATCTACTAATTTACCGCCTCGCAGTGGCTCCATGATAATAACCGGAATGCCTTTTTCATTAGCTGCGAGAAGGCCCTTCTTTCCGGCCTGACTGTGCTCATCAATATAGTTGTACTGAATCTGACAAAAATCCCAGTCGTACGCATCTAATATTTCTAAAAACATATCAGAATTTCCGTGATAAGAAAAACCAAGCTGTTTAATCTGACCACTTTTTTTCTTTTCATCAATCCATTCCTTGATACCAAGTCTTACCAGCTTTTCCCAGGCAGCCACATCTGTCAGCATATGCATTAAATAATAATCAATATGGTCTGTCTGAAGTCTTGACAGCTGTTCGTTAAAATATTTATCTAAAGCCTGTCTGGATTTGATGAGGTACTGCGGAAGTTTATCAGCGATGTACACCTTGTCACGAATCTGATTTCTTTTGATGATTTCTCCGATACAAGCCTCACTACCCGGATAAATATAAGCAGTATCTAAATAGTTGACGCCATTATTTACAGCCTCCATCAATTCCTTTTCGGCTTTATCAATGTCGATATTTCCGCCTTTTTTGGAAAATCTCATACATCCAAAGCCCAGAATGGAGATAGGCTGACCGTTTCTGTTTTCGCGGTATTGCATAGAATGCTCCTTTCAGTGTTTCGATTTCTTGCTACCGAAACAATATATTTTTTATTGATACAATTCTATGTAAGTCGTAAGCATGATGTCTTTTTATATTTTCCCATGTAGTAGTAGCATTTGCAAGTGATTTTGTAGTAAAATAACCATATCTATGTTCAGAAAGGTTTTATTCATGGAAAAGAAAACGTTAGCATCGATTAAAAAAATAGATTATATCATCATGGCAGTGCTGAGTATTGGATTTTTTATATTAGCCATGGTGCATTTGGGAAATAAAGAAATACCGAGTACCGTCATGGAACTGGGACAAAGAGAAGGCCTGACCAAGGATGTCGTTCTCAACTTTGACGGTTATGTGGATTTGAAAAGGATTGAGTTTTTCCTGGGTCGACAGGGTGGTAGAAAGGTAGCCATTTCTCACGCAAAAGACGGAGAGTGGGTGGTTATCAATGATGACAGAGAACTCACCTACTGTTTTGGATACAATGATGTGGATATTAATCAGCCGGTGTATTCGCTGGGAATCGTATTTTTAGATCAGGATGCACAGATTGCAGAAATATTCTGTGTAGATCAGAACGATAAACTGATTATGCCAAATAATGCCGGTGAGTATCCGCTTTTATTTGACGAACAGGCTTTATATCCTGACAGTATGACACCGACCTTTTATGAAGGAATGCAGTTTGATGAAGTATATCACGGCAGAACGGCATATGAATTTATTCATCAGCTTCCGATTTATGAAAACACACATCCGCCGCTGGGTAAAACCATCATTGGTCTGGGAATCCGTCTCTTTGGTATGAACCCCATCGGTTGGCGAATCGTATGTGTAATCTTTGGTGCCTTGATTATTCCGGTGATTTATCTGCTGGTATATCGTATGACTGAGGAAACCAGTTATGCAGCGCTCGGAGGCTTTTTACTGGCAACAGAGTTTATGCATTATACACTTTCACGTATTTCAACTATTGATATCATAGTAGCAACCTTTATCATGCTGATGTTTTATTTTATGTACTGCTTTACCAAAAGCAACCATCAAAAGTATCTGGTTTGCTGCGGCATAGCATCGGCACTGGCAGTTGCAACCAAATGGACCGGAATCTATGCATTGGCAGGCTGTGGTATTTTGTTCTTTATCTGGATGATTCGAGGCTTTATTCAGATCGGATACCGAGAGCACAAGGCATATTGGTGGAAACTTTGCGGATTATGTATCTGTGTATTTATTTTGCTTCCGGCGGTCGTGTATTTACTTTCCTATCTGCCATTTTTGCCGGTATATACAGACCGAAATCTGATTCAGCAGGCAATCGGCAACAGCAAGAGTATGTACGAGTATCATTCGAATGTATTTGATTCGCATCCGTATTCCTCTGTCTGGTATCAGTGGATTATCAATTATAAGCCGCTCATTGACAGCAGAAGCTTCTTCCCGGACGGAGATGTCAGCGTAGTTGCCACCTTTGGAAATCCGGTAGTTTATGCGCTGGGCTTAGTAGCACTGGTTTATGAACTGTATTTAAGCATACGCAAACGAAATATGGAGTCCATTACACTGCTTATTTGCTACTTTATTCTGTTAGGGCCATGGATTCTGATTACCAGAACTGTGTTTATTTATCAGTACTTTACCTGTTCTCAGATTTTGATTTTGATGATTTGTCACGCACTGAATCAATGCCCGCTAAAGAAAAAGAGAGTTTGGCAGATTTTGATTGCAGTACTTTCTTTATACGAGTTTATTCTGTTTTATCCGGTTTTATCCGGAGTCAAGGTGAACGCAGCATTTGTACGTGATGTACTGACCAGACTCCGAACCTGGATGTTTATCTAAAAGAATACTTACATGAAATATCCCGGATTTTTGTCCGGGATATTTTTATGCCCATTTATGCCTATAGGGGATAAAACAATACCAAATAGCACCGATTAGCTACCAAATAGCACATGTCTATAGCATTTATAAATGGAGTTGTTAATATAAAAATGAGGATGCTGATGAATTCGCGAAAACCCTTGGCATCCTCAAGACAGCACTTTCGAAAAAGTACCTGGGTAAAGTATATCACTTTTTCGAAATGCAAAAATATAAAAAGGAGAAAAAAGATGAACAACTTTACCGAATTAAAAACAGAAGAGTTAGCATCAGTTGATGGCGGTTTTGTCGTATCTACAGCATTTGTTGTTATTGTTGCCGTTGAACTTATTGCAGGCGCCGCTACACAGGTATATTTAAATGTTGCTAATCAGGCATTAGATGCAAAAATGAAAAAATACTAAAATAGTATAGTTTCATAAAAAGGCGATGCAGGCGAATAGTTTGACATCGCCTTTTTCGGTAAGGAAGGGAGAAAACAAAAGTGTCCTTTGAAGTAAATAAATTAACAAAAACATATGGTGAAAAGATCGTGGTAGATCAGTTGTCTTTTGAACTGAAAGAGCCGGGAGTGTATGCGCTCTTGGGAACAAACGGAGCAGGTAAAACGACCTCTATTCGTATGATTTTAGGAATGCTTTCAAAAGATAGTGGTGAAGTGCTGTGGAATGGGAAAACGATGGATGCTACGAAAGAAAATATCGGATATTTATCAGAGGAAAGAGGACTGTATCCTAGGTATCGCCTGATGGATCAACTTTTATATTTTGCCAAGCTAAAAGGAATGGACTATTTTCAGGCAAAGCAGGGCATAGAACACTGGGCAAAACGTCTCGAGGTAGAAGAGTATTTTCGTACATCAAAGACTGCAGAACAGTTATCCAAGGGTAACCAGCAAAAAATACAACTGATGGCAGCACTGATTTCAAATCCGGAGTTATTGATTTTGGATGAACCGCTGAGTGGATTGGATCCTATCAATACAGATTTATTTAAATCCATTATTCGAGAAGAAATAGCCAAGGGAAAGTATCTCATCATGTCATCCCATCAGATGGCAACGATAGAAGAGTTCTGTAAAGATATTACGATTTTGAATCGAGGAAAAACTGTCTTGCAGGGAGATTTAAATGAGATTAAAAAGGAATACGGTCGTATCAATCTGATCGTAAAGTGTGATGAAACATTTACAGATATTATCGCTGAGCAGGGACTGACTGTGATAAATGAAACGATGGATGATATACAGATCCGAGTTTCAGAAGAGAAACAGGCTCACATGTTTTTAAAAGAGTTGTTAGAGAAGAATAAAAAGGTGGTACGATTTGAACTTCGTGAACCGTCTTTACATGAGATTTTTATTGAGAAAGCAGGTAAGACTCATGAATAAAAGTGAATACACCGGATGGCAGGCGGTATTTGGATTTTCACTATCCCAAGGGCTAAAAGAAACATCATATATTGCATATTTAATTCTCATGAGTATCGTGACGATAGTGCTGGTCCCGGTGATGACATTCATTACAAGCGGAAAAGAGAATAAAACTTCGGAAAAAGTTAGCCATAGTTACGTTTCCGAGCTTACGATATATGACGAGATTGGATTTGATTTTGATTATAGTCAGGCTTTTAAGGGAGTAGAATTTTATGATGTAGTCATCAATTCTTATCCAAAGCAAAGCTTTCAGGAGCATGTCAATCAATTACAGACAGATGAGTCGGAGAAAAGTAAACGGGAAATGATAGTCCGCATGTATCTGGAAGACGGACAAATTATCCTGTCATTTGTCAAATCTTTGCATACGGTTTTATCGAATCAGGATTGCCAATATATAGCGAATACCATGATTCATTTTGTGGATCATGAAAGAGGAATGATAATTGATGCTACGGAGAATCAGTTAGAAATTTTAAACACTGCGACCAGGATAGAAATAGAAAATCCGAATCGGAAGATTTCTTATATGACAGAGCTTGTTTTACTCATGATTTTAATGACTTCTGTTTTTGGAATGATTCATTTATGCAGTAGTAAAATAGCATACTCCATTATAGCAGAAAAGAACACGAGAGTTGTGGAGTATTTATTGATACGAGTCAAACCAATGGCACTGATACTGGGGAAGGTTTTAGCAGGTCTTTTGCTTGCATTTATCCAAATGGGTGTCATGATGATCAGTATGTTTCTGTCTCTATGTCTGAATTCTATCTTATTTGGCATGAAAGAAGTACAAACGGATGCCACATATATGGAGACATTGGGGCTTTCTTTTTCTGCGGGTAAGTTTGCATTGGCATTTGGTGTAATGCTTGCAGGGGTACTGCTTTTTTGTATACTTTCTGGTCTGACCGGAGCTATGGTAAATCAAATCAGTGAAGCCGGTGATGGTCTCATGATTTGCAATCTATTGCTAGCAATCGGAATGTTTTTAGGACTATTCGCCTGTGTTTTAAATATGAGGCAGGAAGGAAATCATTTATTTTCATATATTTGCTGCCTGCTGCCTATCTCAGCACCATTTATTGTTCCGGTGAAATTAATAACCGGAAGCATCTCATACACTACCACTATTATTAGTTTACTCATCCTGATAGTGTCCATAGGCTTACTATTTTCATTTACTTCCAAGGTTTATGAGTCATTGATTTTTTATAAAGGAAAGAACCTGACATTTCGGGATGTTTTAGAAATAGCAAAAGAGCATAAAAGGACATAGAAGGGAGAAAAAGTTTGCATTGGATTAAAGATTGGAACCATGTCATGGTATTTACATGGAAGCAAAAAACAAAAGAAAAGCCGTTTATCTTTGCTACTTGGGGTATGACTATATTTTTGTTTATGCTAGGCTTGTTGACATGTATATATATGGCAGTCAACCAAAAAGAAAAATTACAGATAAATATGCCGGTAGACACTATTTATGTAATAGATGAAAGCGGACTTCAGGTTGATTTTGAGCACATGCCACAGGAAATGGAACCAAAGTATAAGAATACTATGTTTGAAATGGTACAGATATTAACTGAGAATATCAGGGCTGAGATAAATGCAGAAAAAAAATCAGTTATTGTATCCCTGAGTAAGACAGAAGAAAGCTATGATATTACGCTCATAACCGGTGAAAATACAAAGCTTAAACCGGAAACTTTAGA
>JAZUKG010000040.1:0-6465 GCA_045643145.1 Lachnospiraceae bacterium
CTTATGCAGAAGAAATCAAGACCCCTGAGTATTCAGAAGGTCTTGAAGGTATTCTGAATGCCAGGTCTGCCCAATTAAACGGTATATTAAACGGAATAGATATAGACGTTTTTAACCCTGCTAAAAATTCTGCACTTGCAGAAAATTACAGCAAAAATGACCTTTCAAAAAAGGCAGAATGCAAAAAGTCATTACAGCAGAAGCTTGGACTGAATGTGGATGACAGTGTCCCAATATTGTCAATGGTCACAAGGATGACAGAACAAAAAGGCTTTGAGCTGGTAATGACGATTCTTGACGATTTGATGCAGAAAGAAAATGTCCAGTTTGCACTGCTTGGAAGCGGCGACAGCAGATACGAAAGCTTCATGAGAGAAGCCGAGCAGCGTTGGAAGGGCCGCCTTTGCGCTTATATAGGATATAATGAAGATCTTGCGCATCATGTTTATTCAGGCAGTGACTATTTCCTCATGCCTTCAAGGTTTGAACCGTGCGGACTCGGCCAAATGATTGCGATGCGCTATGGAGCTCTACCTATCGTCAGGGAAACAGGTGGATTAAAAGACAGTGTTACACCGTATAATTGTGAAACAGGCGAGGGAAACGGATTCTCGTTTGCTAACTACGATGCCTGGGAAATGCGGAATATTATTTCGTATGCACTGTCATTCTGGGGCAACAAAGCTGTAATAAAAAAGCTTAGGATTGCAGCCATGAAGCGGGACTTTTCTTTTGAAAGTTCGGCAAAAGAATATGTAAAGCTTTATATTTCAATGCTTGATGGATTCCATGAAACGCTGCCTGTAATATCTCATGATTGCAGTAACTTGAATTTCAGGCAGCCTTTCGGCGCGGTAAAATGCGGTGAGCAGGTGACAATATCTGCAGATTTGATTTTAGGAAGAGCTAAGGAACTCCTTCTGGTTCTGTACGATGGCGGCGAAAGTATTGAGTTCCCAATGAAGAAAAGCAGTGAAAAGTATTCAGCACAGTTTAACGCGCCTGAACGTGCCGCTGCATGGCATTATTATTTTAGAGTTGAAACAAAATATGGTACCAGATATTTATGCCCGGACAGTTCAGGGCTGAAAGCGACTCTCTTTGATTCGCCTGTTGGCGGATTTCAGCTGACAGTTTATTTGCCTGATTTCCAGGCACCGGAATGGTTCAAAAAATCTGTGATGTATCAGATTTTCCCGGACCGCTTTGGCTTTTCATCGCGCGCTGCTGTTTTAAAGGGTATAAAAGCTCATAAAGAAAAGGGCTGGAAGGCAGAACTGCACAAAAATATTGATGAACCTGTCAAGTGGCAAGCGGAGAATGATGAAAAAGATTATATTCCAAATGATTTCTACGGCGGAACAATCAATGGTATAATTAAAAAGCTTGACTATCTTAAAGCGCTTGGAATCAGCTGTATTTATCTGAATCCTGTTTTTGAATCGTCATCAAATCACAGATATAATACTTCTGACTATCTGAAAATCGACCCGATTCTCGGCAGCGAAGAAGACTTTAAGAATCTTTGCAGAAAAGCATCAGAAAAAGGTATCAGAATTATTCTGGATGGAGTTTTTAGCCATACAGGAAAAGATAGCGAATATTTCAAAAAAGCATGCGAAGATAAAGACAGCAGCTTTTATTCATGGTATTCATTTAAAGAATATCCGGATGATTATAAATGCTGGTGGAATTTTAAAGATCTTCCCGAGGTGGATGAAAGAAATGAAAACTGGCAGGATTTTGTTATAAAAGGGGAAAACAGTGTAATAAAATCCTGGCTGAAAAAAGGAGCCTCCGGATGGAGACTCGACGTTGCCGATGAAATCCCGGATGATGTTCTTCAACTTATTAGAAAAAGTATCAAAGAAGAAGACCCGGACAATGTAATCGTTGGCGAAGTCTGGGAAGATGCCACAACAAAAACCGGCCCTGAAGGACCGAGAAACTATGCATTAGGCTATTCTCTTGACAGTGTAATGAATTATCCATTGCGCTGGGCCGTTCTTGATTTTCTGCATTTCAGATCTGATGCCAACGAGCTCAGGATTTTTTTCGTTAAGCAGAAGATGAATTATCCCACGCCAACATACTATTCTCTTATGAATCTTCTCGCATCTCACGATGTAGACAGAATCTTAACCGCACTTTCGACACCGGTTACGTTAAGAAATCTCAGCAGAGAAGAACAACTTGAAGTAAAAATAACAAAGGAAGACGAAAAGCATGCGCTGAAGCTTGAGAAGCTGGCAGCGGTCATACAGTTTGCAATTCCTGGTGTGCCATGTATTTATTATGGTGACGAGCAGGGTCTTACCGGATTGTGTGATCCATTTAACCGTGGACCGTTTATGGAGAAAAATGCTGATCTTCATAAATTCTATTCAAAGCTGGCGCAAAAAAGAAACAATAGTGAAGCGCTTAAAAACGGAGAAGTTGAATTCTTCGCATTGAGTGGTGATGTTTTGGCGATTTTGAGATTTTGCGGTAAAGGTAAAAAGGTGCTCGCTCTGGTAAACCGCGGAAATAAACCATTTGAGTATAACATCAGCGGAATATCAAAAGGTAAAATAAATGCACTCAGCGCAAAAATGATAGAGGTTTAATGGAAAACAGATCATATTTTGAAAAAGCCTTATATTTTCTACGCGATAAAGCGGTAAAGCACAAATATCCTTTGATTACCTCGATAATTACGGGATTGCTTTGCTATATGTTTTTCTTCGTGAACAAACTTGCACAGCAGGATGACATAGTATCATTATTCGCAAAGGGCTCAACACTTAGCTCAGGCAGGTGGGGACTTGCGTTAATGAGCAGCATTTTCCCGGATTATTCAATGCCTTGGTTATATGGAATCATTTCTGTCGCAATGATTGCTGTGGCATCATGCTTTGTGATTGAAACACTTAATATAAGCAATCCGGTTTTACAAGGAATTGCATCTGCACTTTTTACCGCATCTCCATCTGTGACAGGAATAATGTGCCTTCCATTTACAAGCTCATCTTATGCATTTTCTATGCTGCTAGCATCCATTTCGGTTTACTTGATTGCAAATTTTAAAAATTGGAAAAAACTTGCCGGTTCTATATTACTCGCTTTTTCGTTGGGAATTTATCAGGGATATATTTCGCTGGCCGCAAGTATATTGATTGTACTTCTTATTAAGTTTGTGCTCATAGAAAAAGAAGAAACCAAAGAAGTATTTAAAAAGGCATTGTGCTTTTTGGCTTGCTTGTTGGCTGCTTTGGCATTTTATGGTTTAGTACTACTTGCAATTAATAAATTATTCAATATTGAATTGATTGATTATGGTATAAGTAACTATGGAATCCTGATGAGATTACGTGTAGCATACACGGCATTTGCAGGCTATTTTATTAAAGGATATTTTTCTTTCGTAAGTTCTACTGCTTCACTTGTAATTCATATTATTTGCATTGTCTTAACAGCGGTAATATTTATAAAAAAATGTATTGAAAGAAAATCCGCATCTGCTGTAGCTCTCTCCTGGCTGCTGCTTATCTTATTGCCGCTCAGCATCAACTGTATGTATCTAGCATCTTCAGTGGATGTAATGAGTGCCATTGTATTTATGAGTTTCAACTCAATCTATCTGCTTATGATTGTGCTGATAGACAACAGCTCATGCAAGCAGATTCATATGCGCGGAGCAGTTTCGCTCGGTTTGTCATTAATAATCGTTTGCAATATTTTCTTTGCCAATAAAATATCGTTAAAAATGTATTTGCAGACGGAAGAATTGCGTTCGTACTATACAACATTGATGACGAATGTAGTAAATTCAGGAGAATTCAAATCAGGTGAACCGCTCTGTATTATTGGAGCACCTAAGGGAACATATATGCTGGATGAAATTGATTCAAAGAATTTCATCGGTCTCACAGCTGAAAATGTTTACGATATTTACACAAAAACAAACTATATAAGGTATTATCTTGGATACGATTTCCAGGATGTAAGTTTTGATTGGATGATGGCGTTGAAGTATTCACCTGAATTTGCTGAAATGCCGTGCTACCCTGAACCCGGATCTATAAAGAATATTTCAGGGACAACAGTAGTGAAATTATCGGAATGAGGCTTATGTATTAATGATAGAATGGATTACAACAACAACGCTTGGAAAATTCCTGACAACAATGGTTATCTCGATGCTTCCGGTAATAGAGCTGCGCGGTGGAATACCATATGGAATTCTGCTCGGGCTTGATTTTCCTATGGCGGTTGTGGCGGCTGTGATTGGTAATATGATTCCGGTTCCGTTCATTGTTTATTTCATAGAAGAAATATTTAAATGGATGAAAGTGCACCTTCCAAAACTTGGCGGATTTATTGCAAGAATGGAAGCAAAAGCGGAATCTAAAAGAGCCATGATAGATAAATACGGTTCAATAGGGCTTATCATTCTTGTTGCAATTCCGCTTCCTGGTACCGGTGCATGGACAGGCTCTTTGGTCGCAGCGCTGTTAGGAATTAAACCTGTAAAAGCGTTTCCCTGTATTTTTTTAGGCGTGTTAATTGCTGCAGCGATTATGACTACCTTAACGAAACTGGGTATAATGGCCTTTTTCTAATAACTTATCAATAGGTTTACATAATGCAAAATAATATCAACAAAAAAGAAATAGCGGTAAACAGAAAGGCTTTTCACGAGTACTTTATTCTCGAAAAATATGAGGTGGGGATTGAACTTGCCGGGACAGAGGTAAAATCAATCCGCGCTGGTAATGTAAATCTGAAAGACTCTTTCTGCACAATAAAAAATGGAGAAATCTGGCTCCGCAATATGCATATCAGTCCTTACGAGCAAGGAAACAGGTTTAACAGAGATCCTGTCAGACCAAGAAGATTGCTTATGCATAAAAGAGAAATCATAAAGCTGAATGCCAAGGTTATGCAGGATGGAGCTGCGATAGTTCCAATTTCCCTTTATTTAAACGGAAGTCTGGTTAAAATGGAGATAGGCTTGTGCAAGGGTAAAAAGCTGCATGACAAGCGCGATTCTGAAATGGAACGCGAAACAAAACGCAATATTGACAGGACATTAAAAGAAAGGAACATATAAAATGAGCAATCCAATAGTAACATTTGAAATGGAAGACGGAAAAGTAATGAAAGCGGAGCTTTATCCGGAAATTGCACCAAACACTGTTAACAACTTTATAGCTTTGATAAAAAAGGGATTTTATGATGGTCTGATTTTCCACCGCGTAATTCAGGGATTCATGATTCAAGGCGGTGACCCGCTTGGAACTGGAACAGGTGGTCCCGGATATTCCATAAAAGGGGAATTCACAGCTAATGGTTTTAATAATGAACTTAAGCATGATAAAGGTGTGCTATCAATGGCGAGAACTATGGCTCCGAATAGCGCGGGCAGCCAGTTCTTTATTATGCATGAGCTTTCTCCACATCTTGACGGGCAGTATGCTGCATTTGGAAAAGTGATAGAAGGCTTGGAAAACATCGATGCCATTGCCTCGGTAAGGGTTGACTACAATGACAAACCGAGAATTGCGCAGAGAATGAAGAAAGTTACTGTAGATACATTCGGGGTTGACTATCCGGAACCTGAAAAAGTATAATATTCAAGCGGTGTGAGAATTCGCACCGCATATTTGGGGATGTAACGGTTTCGACGGGGATATAGAGGTTTCAATAGCGGGCGGATGCGCTTACCATCCTAAAAATGAGCAAACCTTATAAATTAAAGAACAACAAAACAAGTAAAGTTCTTCTCGCTGCTTAATTAGCGAGCGTCAGCTCCGGGAGTACCACGGCCCGGTTCTTGGCGTCGATTAGTGGTGAACGTGAGTACGTTAAGCTTTGCGCGTACCATGCATAATGAAGCTACTGACTCTGTGAGTGTGATGGCTCACGTGCAGATGAGGGAATGCAAATAACCATATGCGCCCGGAGAGGTTGATGCTGAAGTGTTTTCGGACAGGAGTTCAATTCTCCTCATCTCCACCAGATGATAATCGGCGGCAGAGAATAATCTCTGCCGTCTTTTAATTTGCATCAAATTAATGAAATCACTTGACAGGTGACTAATTGTTCACTATAATATTATGTGTCCGATTGGTCACTGAATTTTTAAGCAGCACGAAGTGGAAAAGCAGTCCAATTTGCAACTTCGCTTTTTGAACTGCATCAAGACTCTTTGAAGGAATGATTTACAATAGCGCAGACAGAATAAAGCATTTTTGAGTCGTATATATTTGTAAATGAAAGGTGAGAAATAAAGATGAAAGACGTTGTGAATTTCCTATCAGCGGCACTGCCGTGGATTAGTATAGGGCTGTTGCTTGCAATATTTTTTGCACAGAACGCCAAAAAGAAAAAGGATAATAAAAAGAATGAAAATTACAGTACCGAAGGAATGGCTTTGGGAATGTGCTTCGGCACGGCGATTGCTACATCTATTGGCAACAATAC
>JAZUKG010000041.1:0-3492 GCA_045643145.1 Lachnospiraceae bacterium
TGAACGTATCCTAAAGAGAAAACCTTCATTTCACATATACAGGTGCAGAACGCATGAGCCGGAGTGTATGAATATAAAGGAAATTGAACGTGACAGCCTTGAAGAATATATCATAAATCTTGTACTTGAAAACATCAGCGATAACGACAGAACAGAATTGCTAAATGCTGACAGAAACAGCGTAGTTTTCAGGACATTACTGCAGAAACACATACAACAGATAACGTTCTTAAAAAGAAAAGTCGTAATCACTATTTTGACTGATAATACTGCGGTTGATTACAGTACCAGCAGAAAGCAGATTCAGACTCCGACTAAAAAGAGAAATCCGAAAAAGTAATTTTTTAATCTCACTTGAAAAAAGCAGTATTCTGTGGTATACTAAAATGGAAGGAATAACATACTGATACAAGGGAGGAGATTACATGGGTATTTACCTGAATCCTGACCATGAGGATTTCCAGCAGTCTTTGAACTCAAAAATCTACGTGGATAAGAGCGAATTGATTGCATATACCAACAGTGTTCTGCGAACTGAGCAGAAGTATATTTGTGTCAGCAGACCAAGACGTTTTGGAAAGTCTATGGCAGCAAATATGCTGACAGCGTATTACAGTAAGGGCTGTGATTCGAGAGAGATGTTCTCCTCATTGAAAATTGCACAGGATGAGAGTTTTGAGAAACATCTGAACAAGTACAACGTAATCCATCTGGACATCACAAAGTTTGTCCGCAATGGACAGAATATCAATACCATGATAGAAAAACTCAGCCAAAAAGTGGAAAAAGAACTGGTAAAGGCTTATCCTGATGCGGATTATTCCGATTGTGATGACCTTGCTTCTTATCTTCTTGAGATATACGGTGAATACAAGCAACTATTTGTCTTTATCATTGATGAATGGGACTGTGTTTTCAGAGAATGGAAGCATGATGCTTCTGCACAGAAAGAATACCTGACATTTCTCAGAGACTTGCTGAAAGGACAAAGCTATCTTGCACTTGCCTACATGACAGGCATACTGCCCATAAAAAAGTACGGTGTTCATTCAACGATAAATGTATTTCATGAATATTCTATGACTAATGCACGACCTATTTCTGAGTTTACAGGATTTACTGAACATGAGGTTCTTAGTCTTTGTGATAAATACCGTATGTCATCTGAAGCGTTTAAACAATGGTATGATGGGTATGATATGGATGGGATTTCTATTTATAATCCGAAATCTGTCGTGGAAGCTTGTTTAAGAGGTACGTTCAACAGCTACTGGACGCAGACGGAGACTTACCATGCACTTAGCGACTACATCCGCATGAATTTTGATGGATTGCGTGAAAAGATTATCCTCATGCTTGCCGGAGAATCTGTTAAGGTGAATACTGGAAAATTTCAGAACGATATGACCACGTTTAACAGTGCGGATGATGTTCTTACACTCCTGATACATCTTGGCTACCTGACCTTCAATTTTGATACAAAGATGGTCAGCATTCCGAATAATGAGGTTCAGCAGGAATTTTTAAACTCCATTGAAGATGGTGGCTGGGAGAATATTGTTGATTCTATTCATAAGTCAGAAGAGCTGCTCCGTGTAACACTTGCAATGGATGAAGAAGCTGTGGCAGAAATTATTGAACAGGCTCACCAGGACAACACCTCTATCCTGAAATACAATGATGAAAATTCCCTCGCCTGTGTAATTTCGATTGCCTATTATGCGGCAAGGAAGAACTATGTTATGCATAGAGAGATGCCGGCCGGTAAAGGTTTTGCTGACCTGATTTTTGAACCGAGAAAAAACTGTGACTTACCTGCATTCATTGTGGAACTGAAGCAGAATAAAACCAGTGACATTGCTGTAGAACAGATTCTCAAAAAGGAATATATGGATGCTCTGAAAGATTATCATGGTGAGGTACTGCTGGTTGGTATCAATTATGATGCAGAAAAACGGCATACCTGTAAGATCCAGAAAATCGTGATAAATTGAAGGGCATCTCTAAAAACCCGTTTTTTCTCAGAAGGGGTTTTTAGAGGTGACCTTTAGGTGCTTTGACTTCGTACTTGACACAGTAAACGAGCCTGTTAATGAGGACTATATTAAAAATCTTCACCGTATGCTTAAAAACGGTCTGATGACAGGCAATACGGAAGATATTGTAATTGGTGATTACAAAAAATACCCTAATATACTTTAAGACAGTTGATTCAAAAGCATAAATCCTAACAAAATATCGATAAACAGGAAAGGAGAAAGACAAATGAATTATGAGCTTCGTCATAAAGATACATCGCTGATACGTTTTTCAGCAACTGAAAACAGCAATGAGCCTGAAATAGAAATTCTTTGGCAGAATTCTGAAATGCAGCATCTTTTTCCTTTAGACTTAACAGTTTCTGAAGAAGGAATTGCAAAATGGCTAAAATACAGAATTATTCCCAAAAACAGAGCATATGTTCACGCTTTTCTCAGTAAATGTGGAATGAATATCAACAGACCTATGAACATCATAAAGCTGTCAAAAGGTCTCTCGCTCAATGACTGCTACTGGATTGTTGAGGAGGACTTTGAAGGCGGATACGATAAATATAATCTCTATGAGAATAATTTCAGTCAGATACTCGCTCTGATTGCGTTTACAGGGTATGGCAGCTCGATTCGCAGTTCTCTTGCATCATGCCCTGAATTTACTACGAACGGAATGCTTCCTAAGTGCTGGAGAAGAATATCAGGTACAGTATCTCTTTACAAGGGTGGAACAAAAGGTGCATCAAATACGGGATATGAGCCTTATTCAGAATATTATGCCGCACAGATTGCCGAAGCTCTTGGTGTAAATGCAATTTCGTATAATCTCAGACAGTGGAAGGGAGAACTCTGTTCTGTTTGTGAATTGTTTACAAGTAAGGAGCTTTCATTCCTGCCTGTTGGAAGACTTGTCACTCGTGGAGGAATGGAAGCTGTAAGAGAATACTACAAAGAGCTTGGTGCAGAATATGTCAGTGCATTGGATGATATGATTGTACTTGATGCATTAATTTGCAATACTGACAGACACTTCGGAAATTTCGGAGTTATGATAGACACCGGTACAAATACAATTGTATCTCCAGCTCCGTTGTTTGATCATGGAAATTCACTTTTCAATCTTATAGGACGGGATTCTCTTGAGTCAGAAGAGATGTTCAGACGATATGTCAATACACTTCTTCCCTGTGTTTACGACGACTTTGTTGGTGAGGCAAAGAAGATTCTGACCGAAAGACATAAAGAGGGACTTCGCCATCTCCTGAATTTCAGATTTAAGAGACATCCGAGATATAACCTCCCTCCAAAGAGGTTAAAACTGATAGAGAAGCATATTCATGAACGTGCTTCATTGTTGTTGGGATAAAGTGTAAAATGAATAAATGTAAAACCGCATCGGCAAAACTTGCTGATGCGGTTTTGATTTTTCCACATTGACAATTACTTAACAACCGCAATG
>JAZUKG010000042.1:0-1841 GCA_045643145.1 Lachnospiraceae bacterium
CGCTATGAAGCATATACGCTGGAGCAGCAGGCGCTGAAGATCATGGACGAAGAAGTAATATATGCTAAGTAATGCAATGAATTTCGATATATCTTTTTGCAAAATGTGGTACAATAAAAATACTCTAATATAGGAGGGTGATTGCGTTGATAAAAAAATATACATGTGACGGATTTAGAAATATCACTTGTAATGATCTTGAGTTTAAGCGTATCAACATTTTAATCGGCCCCAATAATGCAGGAAAAAGCAATTTTATTCATGCATTGTCTTTTGCTGCCAATATGGTTAATAATCAAAAAGGCGAATCAACAGGGTTCTTATCTGAGATAAAGCGAAACGGTTGGGATCAGATCGCAGACAGGCACAGATTGGAATCATCTTTTCGCCTTGCGTGGAAATTCGAGTTGGGTAAAGGCAGACCGGTCGAATATACGCTCCGTGCTAATGTCGGAGAAAAAAGGGATGATAATTTCCTTCTAGAAGAATCGTTGGATTCAACGGAAGTGCGCAAAGGGCTTCCAGTACCTTATAACTACTTCAGATGTCACACTCCGGATCTCGGAAAAGGGCAGTTTTCTACTGCAGGGTTATCAAGTGACAAAAACAAACGCATATTTACAGAAGTTGACAAGGCCGAAACGGTACTTTTGCAAATGGACAATCTGTTTTTTTCAAAAATGGAGATGTTCAGTACGCCTTTCATTCGGGACAATATTCGCCAAGTGTTGGATTCAATGAGAGCATATTTCAAGAGCTTCTTTTCATATTCTTGTGCCGCATTTAATATCCCGGCAATCCGTGATTTACAGGAAGCTCAAGGAGACGGAAGCAAGCTGAGCAAAGATGGCTCAAATTTTGTAAATGTTTTTTATTCCATAACGAGCAGTGATGCCTCGTTTAAGGATCGTTATCTGAGAACACTAAAAAGAATGATTACAAAATGCGAAGACATCAGAATTCAAAACGCTGGCGGAAAGATATGGATGGAATTAGTAATGGATGGATGCGCTTTCCCGTTGTCCGAAGTTAGCGATGGTACAATTCATCTATTAATTCTATTGCTGATGCTTAACCTTTCTGAGCAAAATGCGATCTCTTTATTAGCTGTCGATGAGCCGGAGATGAATCTACATCCAGCATGGCAGAAGTTGCTCGCAAATGAAATCCTCCGTTGTCAGGGCTATAAGCAATGTTTTATTAGTACCCACTCACCTGATTTTTTGGATGAGTTTACGGAAGATTTCCTAAATGAAAATGTTGCTGTATTCGTTTTTGACCCGAGTAGCAAAACTGCAATAAGAAATCTCGATCCACAGGAGCTGCGCGGTGATCTGGTTGAGTGGACGCTTGGCGATTTATACAGAATCGGAGATCCGGCGATAGGCGGGTGGCCCCAGTGAGCAATAAAAAGAAGGTGGCTTGCTTTTTTACCGGAGGATTTACAGAGCTTAATGCAATGAAGTCATTTGTGGAAAGAATAAATGGCAATGCAGACTATACGCAGTTGTGCCCCAATGCTCCGCGAAAAAGTAGAGATTCAATTAGAAACAGGCAAAGTATTGATAATAGCCAAAGCGGTTTAACTGGCGATTCCTTACTGAACTATGTATTAGAAGCTGTAAAAAAGCCCTATTTTATCAGAGAGTCCTATGATGCCATCCTTATTGAGGATGATAAGGATGCGAGGTTTCTAAATAAAGAAACCGCATCAATAGATCTGGAAAGTTGGGAAGGTTTTAAGGAAAATATCCAGCGACAGTTAGCGGAAAAGGACGTTACTGTACCCGTAATCATTTTCCTTGCAGCTCCAGAGATTGAAGCATGGTTTATTTCGGACT
>JAZUKG010000043.1:0-12065 GCA_045643145.1 Lachnospiraceae bacterium
ACTTTATAATATAATTTCCCGTTTCCGTCTCTTTGCTGGATACGGCTGATTGCATTTAGCTGCTCAGAAATCTGTTTTGCGTGATATAAAAACTCTGATCCGGCTTCTGTTACCTGAACACCGCTCGCAGTACGCTTAAAAAGCGGGAATCCGATTTCTTTTTCCAGATCCTTCATAGCCTTGCTCAGGTTTGGCTGCGCGATATACATATTTTGTGCTGCCTGTGATATAGAACCGACACGCTCGACTTCTAGTGCATATAATAAATATTGAGTATTCATAGCATTGTCTCCTATATATGTTTTAATATATCACTTTTTTTCGACTTTCCAACACTTACACGGCATTTTATACGTATTCCGGGTATACGTTTTGCAGTTTGTTTATATATACTTTTATATATACCTAGTTATTATTATTCCATTTTTGACATATCTTATACCACTTTTTATATAACACTTTTAGGAAAGAATTGCTTTTACAGCAATTCTTTTGATTGCACTGCCGGCAAGGCCCCACGACACAAGGTCGTGGTAAAATTAGAAACAAATTGACGGCAAGGCCGTGGTAAAAAATAAGACCGGGGTTATTACCTATGTAATAACCCCGGCCTTTTGTGGGAGTATAGAAATAAAGTTGCTAACTGTTTTATCGCTGCACACGTCCGCTTCCGTCGCCGCCGACCAAATTTTCAACCTCGCTTCTGGTTACGTAGTTGAAATCACCCGGAATCGTATGCTTGAGAGCAGATGCTGCTACGCCAAATTCCAATGCATCCTGCATACTCTTTTCATCTAAAAGTCCGCAAATAACGCCTGCTGCAAAGGAATCTCCGCCGCCGACTCTGTCTACAATCGGAGCGATATCATAACTCTTTGAGTGATAAAATTCTCTGCTCTGTCCATCCATGATACATGCTGACCAACCATTGTGTGAGGCTGAATAAGACTGTCTGAGGGAGCTGACAATATATTTAAATCCAAAGGTATCTGCCATCTGATTAAAGACATCTTCATAGCCTGCCAGATTGAGTTCACCCTTGGTGACATCTGTTTTAGCCGCCCTAAAGCCCAGTACCTTTTCTGCATCTTCTTCATTACCGATACAAATATCTACATACTGCATGAGATTGGTCATGACCTGTTTGGCTTTTTCACTGGACCAAAGTTTCTTTCTGAAATTCAGATCAACCGATACTGTCACACCTGCCTTTTTGGCAGCCTTCAGAGCTTCCTCTGTCAGCACTGCTGCACTATCTGAAATCGCCGGTGTGATTCCTGTAAAGTGGAACCAGTCTGCATCTTTAAAAATCGCATCAAAATCAAATTTATCAGGAGTTACTGTCGAGATAGAACTTCCTGCTCTGTCATAGATGACATTGGAAGCACGCATCGCAGAACCTGTCTCGAGGAAGTAGATTCCGACTCTGTCTCCGCATCTGGCAATGTATTTGGTTCCTACATTGAATTTGCGAAGAGCTGCGATTGCACTCTCTCCGATCTGCTGATCCGGAAGTGCTGTCACAAACTCGGTATCGTATCCAAAGTTAGCCAAGGACACCGCAACGTTTGCTTCTCCGCCGCCGTAGCATACATCAAATTCATCTGCCTGAATAAATCTTTCGTTATTGGGAGTAGAGAGTCTGAGCATAATCTCTCCCATAGTAATTACTTTTTTCATAATCCACACTTTCTACCTATCTTTCGGTATGATTTTTATTGGGTTTCTACACCGTTTTATTCTATCATAGTTTGTATCAGCCGCGAATCGAAGATACGAGTTCTACCGCTTCACGGGTCATCTCTGTAATCTTGTCAAATTCTTTGTTTTTAATCAAATCTGCCTTTACCATCCAGCTTCCGCCGCAGCATACGATTTTAGAAAATCCTAAATAGTCTGCCAGATTTTTCGCACTGATTCCGCCGGTTGGCATAAATTTCACACTGGTATAAGGCGCTGCCATAGCTTTGAGCATTCCGATGCCGCCTGCGTTTTCTGCCGGGAAGAATTTTAATACCTCCAGACCACGCTTAACACCCTGTGCTACCTCTGAAGGTGTCATACATCCCGGTACTACCACGATGTTTTTTTCCAGACAATAATCCACGATTTCCGGATCAAAGCCCGGGCTTACGATAAATTTTGCGCCGGCTGCTACTGCTTTGTCTACCTGCTCTGTGGTCAGCACAGTACCGGCTCCGACCATCATATCCGGATATGCTTTTGTCATTTCTCGGATAGCAGATTCTGCAGCTGCAGTTCTGAAAGTGACCTCAGCGCATTTCAGTCCTCCGTCACATAATGCCTTGGCCAGAGGAAGTGCATCCTCTGTATTGTCAATGACTACGACAGGTACTACGCCGTAGCTTCCCAGTTTTTCTAAAATTTCGTTCATAATGTCCTCATTGCCTCATATAGTCTTTTTGCTACTTCCTTTTTGTTTTGCGGATGCAGCTCATATTTAAATCCCAGGTCATAGATATCGACCAGGACTGAGTGGTCAATTCTGCCGGCTGCTAAAGCCTGCGACTGTCTCAAATCATCCCAGGTCGTGGTGCCTCTAAAGTCATCCTCTCCGCCAAACATAGGAAGCTGAATCAGGCCTATCGGAAGGTTCTCCCCAAAGAGTTCTCTGATTCCCTCTGTCATTTCCACCAGCAAGTCTTCATATTCCCATGCGTGGCTTACATTGCTTTCGCCCTGATAGAAGAGGATTCCTTTTATCTTTAATTTTCTCAAAGGATACAACATTTGATTGTAGAGAGCTGTCGGCTTCCAGTTAAAGAAGGTGACATCCTCCATTTCCCTGTCAAAACCTCTGTTTATGGCAGAGGTTACCTTAAACTGCCATTTACCGTCTATTGGTATCATCTCTACAGGATTGGCTTTATCCTGTGTCTCGCCGCTACCTATCCACGGATTCTCCAGGGATAAAAAGTACGGAGATTCCTCCACAAAGCCTCCGGCTCTGGCATTGGCAATGAGTCTGATGACGATGGTATTTTTACCTTCTTTCAGGACTCCTGCCGGAATGCGATATCTTCTCGGCGGATATCTGTATCCTGTCTGTCCGACGAGAGTTCCGTTTACGTATGTTTCGTCTGCATCAACGAGCGTTCCCAAATACAGTCTGACCTCTTGATCCAGCCAGTGCTTTGGAACCTCCACTGTCTTTAACAGCCAGATCGCTCCTCTGACATCCTCGAGCTCGGCATGCTCTGACAAACCCTCCCATCTGCCGGGACAGGTCACATACTGCGGCTCTTCGCCGTCTTCAAAAAGCGAGGTTTTATTTTCCCACTTTTCCTTTAATCCTATATCGCCGCTGTTTACAATTTCATACCAGTCACTTTGGTCTTTTGCCTCCGCTTCCATGGTCTTTGCTACAAACTCTGCATCTTTGTTTTGCAGCAGCTGTTTTTCATAACAGACCTTGCAGCTGTCATTTTTATTGCAATTGCAAGACGAAATATCTTCGCCTCTTTCAACAGCCTTTTTTCGCAGGATTTTTCCTACCTTTCGGATTCTCTCCTCGCTGAGGAAGGCTTCAATATGAGATCCGCCGACTCCTGTCTGAATCAGTCCGACCGGGACTTTTTCATCTCTTTGTACCATCTCGGCAAAAAAGAGTCCGAGCGCACTCATGGGATAAATGTTTTCCTGCAAAGCCGGAATCCATTTTCCTTTTTCCAGGTCATCGCCGGGCTGATCAAATCGACATTCCTTGGGTACTTCAAAGTAGTGGATGTTTGGAAAATTCATCTTTTTGGCCACGTCCTCGTACATATCCAAGGTTCTGTTAATCGGTATTTCCATGTTGGACTGTCCGCTCAATAAATAGACATCTCCGCACAGGACATCACGCAGTGTGACATCACCGATTTCCAATATATAAGGCCCGCCCGCTTCTACCTTCGGAAGGGCCTTTTGAAATGTTCCGTTTTTATCTGCGACGGCTACTACTTCTTTGCCATCGATTCGGATGAGAATTTCTTCTCCTTCGATGCAGTCATATCCCCAAATGACATTTTCCTTGTCTCTTTGCAGGACGAGACCATCTGATAAAAGGGCTGATAATTTCATTTTCTGTTTCTTATGCCTCTACATATTTTTCTAATACTTTTCGTACAGATCCCGGTCCCTGTGTCATCTCCTCATAGATGCCCAGTACCTTGTCTGCCAGTCCGTCTTCAAATAAATCCAGTGCAAAGATTTCCTGCTTTTTCAAAATATCAACAGGAGCCAATCCCTGCAAACTCTCCAGCATCGGATCAGGACTAAGTTCAAATGCATTTCCGTTATCATCGATTCCATTAAGGTATCTGAGCCATCCGGCCAATACCATAGGAATAAGTGTCAGAGAATCTGTGGATAAATCCTCTCTTTTTCTGTATGCCTTCATGGTCTCACCGAAACGAATCGGAAGCTTTTGTGAGGTATCACAGGCGATACGCTGCGGTGTATCCGGCATAAACGGATTTGGAAGTCTTAAATCGAGTACTGCGTTGATAAAGTCAACCGGTGATAAAACCTCAGGATCTACCACTACCGGCATACCTTCTTCAAAGCCGAGTCTTCTGACCATTTTGTTTAATGTCTGATCATCCATTTCATCATGGATGGAAGTAAATCCTAACAGACATCCAAAGATAGCCAGTGCTGTATGTAGTGGATTGAGACAGGTACAAACCTTCATCTTTTCTGTCTTGTCCACGGTTTCTCTGTCTGTATAGATAATGCCGCCTCGATCTAAAGGAAGCTTACCGTTTGGGAATAAGTCTTCAATTACTAAATATTCGGTCTCCTCTGCATTAACAAAAGGAGCTACATATGTATTCTTGGCAGTAACTACCTGATCTAAATCTTCAATACCGTCCGAAAGCAGCATCTTTTCTACATTGGCATCCGGTCTCGGTGTGATTTTATCAATCATACTGAGCGGGAAGGTTACCTTGGAAGCATCCTTGACATAAGCTGTAAAGCCGGCCTGACATACGCCGCTTTCTTCCCATTCACAGGCAAAGGCTTCCACTGCTTCCATGAGCTTGTCGCCGTTGTGTGAACAGTTATCCATGCTGACCATGGCTACCGGCAGTGCTCCTGCCAAAAATCTTTCATACAAAAGTCTGGTTACCTTGCTCATGTACTGAGGTGTTTTATATCCCTTTTCTGTAATGGTAAAGCTGACCATTTTAAGGGACGGAGATCTGAAAATCTCACGAAGTCTGTTTATTTCTGTTTCGTTTTCTTCATCCAGCATCAGGGATTCTACGATAGAACCAACGACTGTTTTTTCTACGGTTCCGTCGGCCTTTAATGTAGCCAGGATAGATAAATCGTCATGAGGTCTGTTCATTTTTTCAACGATTTCATAATCATATCCTTCGGCTACGATAAGACCTGTATTCATGATCCCTTCATTTAACAGTTTTTCTACGACATTTGCCTGAAATGCTCGAAAGATATTTCCGGCTCCAAAGTGGATCCACTGCGGATTTTCCATCGTTTCTTTTTTTACCTGTTCTCTGTCATATTTCGGTAATTGATATCCCTTTTCTATCCATGCCTGCTGATTTTTCAGGCCTTCGTTTGAAAGTATCATAGTTGCCTCCCGCTAACTACTGTTTCTCTTTTATTTCTTATCTGTTTATTTATTTCTTATTTATTGCTCTTGTTAATTGCCTCCCAGAGACCGTTGAGATAAGTCGCTCCGAGTGCTCTGTCATAAAGACCGTATCCCGGCATGGCTACTTCGCCCCAAATCATACGACCGTGGTCAGGTCTGATTGGTCCGTCAAATCCGATGTCATACAGAGCTTTCATGATTTCATATAAATCAAAGCTTCCGTCACTGGACAGATGTGCAGATTCTTCAAAGTCTTCATCTGAGTTGAACTTTAAGTTTCTCACATGTGCAAAATGAAGTCTTCCCTTGAGACTGCGAATCATACCCGGTAAATCGTTCTTTCTGTTGGTACCATAAGAACCGGCACAGAAGGTAACACCATTGTGCGGGTTATCTACCATTTTCATCATGCGATCGATGTTTTCCTGGTTGATGATGATACGAGGCAGGCCAAATACGGACCAGGCCGGATCATCCGGGTGAATTGCCATGTTGATGTCATATTTATCACATACCGGCATGATTCTTTCCAGGAAGTATTTTAAATTTTCAAATAATTTTTCTTCATCTACATCCCGATAAAGCTCGAACAGTTCTTTGATTTTTTCCATTCTTTCAGGTTCCCAGCCCGGTAATATCGCACCGTTGGCATCTCCCTTGATGGATTCAAACATTTTCTCCGGTGTCAGTGCATCCACTGCCTTCTGATTGTAGGCCAGTACGGTAGAACCATCCGGACGAACTCTGGCGAGCTCTGTTCTGGTCCAGTCAAATACCGGCATAAAGTTGTAGCAAACCATATGAATGTCTTCTTTTCCCAGGTTTTCCAGAGTTTCAATGTAATTATCAATATACTGATCTCTGTCATCACTTCCGATTTTGATGGAGTCATGAATATTTACGGATTCAATACCCGAAATACGAAGTCCTGCGGCTTCTACTTCTTCTTTTAATGCATGAATGCGTTCCCTTGTCCATACTTCTCCCGGCATTGTGTCGTAAAGAGTTGTAATGACTCCGGTCACACCCGGAACCTGGCGAATCTGAGAAAGTTTAACTGTATCAAATTCACTACCGAACCATCTTAATGTCATTTCCATGATATTTTTTCTCCTAAATATTTATATAGTATCTTTTTTATAATATAGTCCTTCAAAGACATATTTTCTTTTAATGATTATATCAACTAAAATCCGTCTTTGAAATACCATATACTCTGTTTTTTTATGATTCTTCCCTTAATAAAAGCGCCCCACATTGCGGGGCGCCTTATTAAATTTATAGAAAAATATTAAGCGTACAAATTATTCTTCGATAGAATCAGCTGAGCCATAAGCTGCTTCCCATGCTGCAGTACGTTCATCAATAATAGCCTGACCACCTGTTGAAAGGTAATCTGCGATTAATGAATCCCATGTAGCATCGAATTCGTCAGGTTTAGCCTTTACAGCGTTGTCATAAACGATATCTCTCTTACCAGAAAGTGTTTCGCCCATTCCGTCTTCTGCTACGATTGGAGCAACCTTAACATTCTTTTCTTTCTTCATGTTTGTTTCTGCCAGCTTGATAGCCTTTGAAACATCGTTGAAGTCAACGTTTGCATAACCATGAGCTTCTGAAAGAGCTGTAAGAGCATCATCCATTAAGTGTAAACCGTTACATGTGATTGTGTAGTCGATGTTCATACCAGAGTTCTGGATGGCATCGCCTTCAGCTGCCTGAGTCTGGATAGCACCATCTTCAAGTACTGTATGTGTCACACCTTCATCACCAATCTGGAGATACTGGATGTGTTCAGGAGCTGAGATCCAGTCTAAGTAAAGCATAGATGCAAGTGGTTCATCATTTGTGTTAGGGAAGAAGATCTTTCTGTCACCTGCTGTAGATGTTACATACTTGAGTGTTTCACCCTTTGCATTGTCGAAACAGTCAACTGCTACGAATTTAGCTTCCGGTCCTACTAATCTTTCAAGGTTAGCCTGGATAGAATCTTCACCATTTCTGAAAGGATAATCCCAGTTGTGCTGGAATGCACCAACGTAACCAGCCTTGATCATGTCATCTTCTGTTGTATCACCTGATCCGTAAAGTGCGAAATCATCCCACATAAGGCCTTCGTTGTACCACTGGTTTAATGTCTTGATAGCGTCTTTTGTTCCGTTTTCTGTTAACTTTCTGTCATCAAATCCGTTTACGTATAATTCTTTGTCTGTGATTGCAGGATCGATGCATGATTCGATTAAGAGAGCTGCTCTCCAACCTACGTCATATGATACTGAATAAGGAATCATCTTGTCTGCATCTGAACCTAAAAGTGTATCTGCATTGTCTCTGAATGCACAAATCATTTCATAGAATTCGTTTTTGTTTGTAGGCTCTTTTAAACCAAGCTTATCTAACCAGTCCTGACGAACGAATGTTAAGATACGTCTTGAGTTTGCACGTTTACCTTCTACTGCCCATAATGTTCCGGCTGTTTCATCTTTGTCCCAGTAGATGTTTGTTTCGCCGAGCCAATTCCACATGTTTGGAAGAACTGACTTGTAATCATCTACATAGCTTGATAAATCGAGAACACCGCCCATGTTAGCGTATGTCTGGATAGTAGGATATGAATAAGTAACACAGATATCAGGTGCTGTACCTGCTGCTAAAAGGTTGTTGATTTCTTCTGTTTCTGTCCAACGTGGTACAGCTACGAATTCAACTTCTACGTTGTGGTCTTCTAACATACCTTTTTTGATATATTCTGTGTACATGTTGTTTGTAGGATCAGAACCACCATCGTTTCCACGGTCATAAACCTCAACTGTGATGTGTCTGGTTTCAGCAAATTTTCCATCTGTTAATTCTGATGGCTCTGCTGCTGTTTCTTCTGTTACTTCTGCCTGTGCTTCATCTGAAGCGGCATCATCAGCAGGCGCTTCTGTTTTTGTTTCGCTCTGTGCCGGCTGCTGTGTGGTGTTTCCGCATGCTGCTAATGAAACAACCATTGCACATGCTAAAAACAAGGATAAGACTTTTTTCTTCATTTTTAACCTCCCAATTTTTGTTAAATGAAAATGTATGAATATCGGCTTTGCCGTATATCCCGTTTGGATTATTCCTTTACTGCTCCGAGAGTCACTCCGTGAATGAAGTACTTCTGAAGGAAAGGATAGATACAAAGGATCGGAATGGTAGAGAACATTACGATTGCTGCCTTTAATGACTCTGCCAGACCCGGTGTTGAGAAGCCTTCCTGAGTGGCTACTTCAACGTTGTTAATATTGTTCAAAATGTTGTAAAGCAGAAGCTGCAATGGATAGAAGTTTTTATCCTTCATATAAAGCAGAGCATCTGAATAACCGTTCCAACGACCTACTGCATAGAAAAGAGCCAGGGTTGCGAAAACCGGTTTTGATAATGGCAGATAAATACTGATCAAAACTCTGATATAAGAAGCCCCGTCAATTTCTGCCGCTTCTCTGAGGGAATCAGGAATTCCGTAAAAGAAGCTTCTCATGATAATCATGTTGTATACACTTAAACAGCTCGGAATGATCAATACCAGCGGATTATCCAAAAGTCCCATATCCTTGATGAGCAAGTAGTTTGGAATGGTACCTGCATTAAAGAACATGGTAATTGTAATAATTACGTTGAATACGTTTCTTCCTTTAAGCTTGTTAAAGATCAATGGATATGCACAAAGTGCAGTCATGGTCAGTGAAAGCAGTGTACAGATGACTGTCAAAAATACGGTCCAGGCAAAAGCCTTTAAGTACTTTGGATCTGCCAGTACTGCCATATATGCTCCGAAGTTAAATCCCTTTGGAATCAGATATACTTCATGTTTTACGAGATAATCAGTACCTGACAGGGATCTCGCCAAGAGGTTGATCATCGGAAGTAAGCAGATGATAACGATTACTACACAAACTGCTGCGATGATGTAGTCAACTCTTTTGGTGCTGCTCGATTTAATCATTCTGGAGACATCATCTGAACTGCTTTGTGATTTTTTTGTTTTTGTTATTGCACTCACAATTGATACCTCCTACCAGATTCCTCGCTCACCCAGTCTGCGAGCGATATAGTTTGCTAAAAGTAAAAAGAATACTCCGACAACGGACTGGAATAATCCGACTGCTGTTGTCAATGAGAACTGAGAACTCTTGATACCGATTCGATATACATAGGTTGAAATTACATCAGCCCAGTTCATAACCAAGTTGTTCTGAAGAGCAAATGGTCTGTCGAAGTTTGATCCGATGATATTTCCCAGAGCCATAACTAGCAGTACTACGATGGTTGACTTGATACCCGGAAGTGTGATGTGCCACATCTTTGAAAATCTTCCTGCTCCGTCCACCGAAGCTGCCTCGTAAAGTTCAGGAGAGATACCTGCGATGGCTGCCAAATACACAATTGAGTTCCAACCAAAGCTCTGCCAAACTCCTAAAAAGATGTATGTACCTACCCAGTTTTTGGAAACATCCAAAAAGTGAATTGCTTCACCGCCCATGTTTGTGATGAGCATGTTAATAAAACCGGTGGTAGGTGTAAATAACTGAAGTGCCAAACCGTAAATAATAACCCATGAAAGGAAGTGTGGCATATAGGCAATTGTCTGTACTGCCTTTTTAAATCTCTTGAATGGTAATTCATTCAGAATCAATGCAAATATGATTGGAATCGGGAAACCGATTACCAGATCGAGTAAATTCAAACAAACCGTATTACGGAGTGCGAACTTAAAATCGTTTGTTGCAAATGCCTTCTTGAACCAAAAGAAGTAATCTGCAGATCCGTCTGCCGCTCTTTTCCAGTCAAGCTGTAACAACGGTGTATTGAATTTGTAATCCTTGAATGCGATGAGGATGTATCTCATCGGCAAGTACTTAAATACAAACAGATAAACCATTGGAAGTAAGAGAAGTGCGTATAACTGCCAATATCTTTTGATGTAAGCTTTTCTCTTTGCTTTTTTTCTAAGCTTTTCTTCGTTCTCCTGATTTGAACTTGCAACATTTTCTTCTTTTACTGCTGCTTTTGCGCTCATGTTAACCTCCCATTATTGTTCTCAACTAGTATACAAGTATATTAGCACATTAAATTATTACTGCATAGACGTAAAAAAACACCAAATTCCACATGGAAATTTGGTGTTTTTTAACAAAAAGTCGTACAAACCTTTTCAATTATGCATTTTTAAAGTAATCCGGATACATAGCTCTGATTTCTACCTCGTCAATCTGATATCTGCCCAGATGCTTTTCAACGAGCTGTTTGGCTGTTTCCTTATCCTTGGTACGGATGGCCTCGAGCATGGCTCTGTGGTCAGAAACGATCTTGGTATCCTTTACTGCCTTGAGCGACAGGGTTCTGACGCGGTCAAAGTGAATCATGATATTGGATCTCATGCTGTAGATATTTTCCTTTTGCGCGATGATATAAATCAGCTTGTGGAAATCATTATCCAAAGGATAAATCTTGTCCGTATCGGAATTTGATAAATAAAACTCCTGAAGCTTTACATTGTCCTCGAGCTTTGCGATGTCTTCCTCGGTTGCTATTTCACATGCCACCTCGATCACTGCGGTATCGAGTACCTTTCTCAGGAATCTGGCTTCCTCTACTCTCGCCGGATCAATCAATGATACATAGCTGCCTCTCTGAGGGAAGATTTCGATTACCGATGCTTTACTCAGTTCCTGAATGGATTCTCTGACAGGTGTTCGGCTAAGACCTAACTGACTGGCAATTTCATTTTCACTGATTGCGGTTCCCGGAACCAGGTCCATTCCCACAATGTTTTCCTTGATGCAACGCATCGCATATTCTCTGGCAGTTTCAATCGGCCATTTGTCCAAAACTTTCATCTTATCTCCTTTATGGATGTATTAGCTGCAGTCTGCAACTTGTATACCAGTTGTACTTGTATACTACATAAATCCATTATAGGAAATAATGCTATATTTGTCTATGAAAAAAATCTCAAGAAATTGTAATAAAAAACAGGAAAGATTTTTACTCATACGAAATACGTATTTTTTCCGGATCCATTCTGCTGTCCAGTTTCAATTCTCTGCTTACTTCTGAACCGACAAATCGAATATCCAGAGAAACCCGATCCGACAGGTTGTGAATCGAATCTCCGTCTACGAGCATTCCGTCATTTTTATGAATTGTGCAGTGATCAAAGAGTAACTGGCTATTTTCTGATGGCTTGGCATACAGGTAAAGCAGTTTATTTCCGCTGTGTGTAATATCACAGTCTTTGAAAATCAAATTCATATAATCCGTCGTATACGCAAACGGTCCCACGCGGATAAACTCCGGCGCGGTTGAGTTGATGGTACAGCCGTCAAACAGAATCGTTTCCTTGGCTTCATTCGCTGCTACTACCATAGATACATCATCAAAGGTGCAGTCCTTAAAGGTAGCGGAATGGAAC
>JAZUKG010000044.1:0-11063 GCA_045643145.1 Lachnospiraceae bacterium
AAACTCTCATGTTTAAATGTTGATCCGATTCAAAATTAACTCTAGCTAATTTTTTAAACCGTTTTACTGTTTTTTTAGGTTTTGTTCTCTGAACAATTCTTATTTAGAATTTTCAGGGTTGCATTGCTGTTTATTTGTCAAGGTTCTGTTGCTTGGCTTTCTTTTCGTTTGCCCCGCAACGAATGTTAGTCTATCACTACATCATTACATTTGTCAACACATTTTTTCATTTTTTTCAAAAAATTTTTTTTGGTGTTGTTTTTTACTTTGTGATCACTGTTTTTTGGCCATCTGCCAACACTTCCAAACCTACTGTCTGAAGGCTTTCTGCCATATCTTTTGATACCTCTGCTACTAAAACTGTTTTTAATGTGCTGCCCGGTTCTATATCTGTCTGCATAGCAGAAAAATCATCTGTTAACATTGTGACCAATACATTTTGTGTACTGCCCTCTCCGAGCTTTACTTTATACTTTGCAGATTTTGTCAAAGTGTCAAAGGTCTTTACTGCACCTGTCTGATTGGTAACATCAATATCCAATATCAGTAAAGAATTCCCCGGAGCTGCTGACATAGCAAATACCATATCCATTGCATCTGCTCCGGCACTAGGATAACTGTCCTCTAAACGAAATCCTGTATAGGAAATATCAAATCCATCCATTCCAAGTACCTGTGCGATACTCATAGAAGGTGCCGGTGCCTCTTCTGATTTATTTTCAGATGTGTCTTCTGTTTTCGTTTCTTCTTTCGACTGTTGCTCCTGTTTCTGCTGCTGACGCTCGAGATCCTCCTGGCGTCTTCTCTCCTCTTCCTGTTTTCGAATTTCTTCTTCCGGAAGAGTTGATGTGTCTATCAGTCTGCTTTCATAATTTGTACTGCATGAAAGTAAAAGGTTAGCCGCATATTGACAAACCATCGCATTTTCTGTTTCAGATAATTCAGGGATTTCATTACCGCAGGCACATAGGCTGGCAGCCAGCATGATACAGCTTAACGAAATTGTCCACTTTTTATTCTTCATACACATCAGTTCCTTTCATTATTTACATTCCAGTTCAAACCAGAATTCGACCCCATCTTCCCGGTTTTCCACTCCGTATTTCTGATTCATGGATTCCATAATAGCTTTAACAATGGATAATCCGATTCCGCTGCCTCCGTATTCTCTGGTTCTGGCCTTATCTACTTTATAAAACTTTTCCCATAGATGCGGCAGGTCTTCTTCCGGTATTGGATTTCCGGTATTAAAAACACAAACCCTCAGCGTATCTTCTTGGATCTGTCGAATGGATATTTCGACTCTTTTAGTATTTTCGGCATTTTCCATGCAATAATGAAGAGCATTTGTCACATAATTCATAATGACTTCTTCTACTCTAAACTCATCTCCCCAGGCATAATATGTCTGAGTCTCGTCAAATACACACTCTACATTCTCCTGCTTTAGCAGAATCTGAATACTGGAAATATAGTTTCTGATTGTTTCTGTCAGATCAAATCGTTCCATGGTGACCTTTTCATTACCAAATTCAATCTGATTTAAAGATAAAAGTTGCTTAACCAACGCATCCATCTTTTGAGTTTCGTCTAAAATAACATCACAATAAAACTCTCTGCTCTCCGGGTCATCATTTACTTCAAATTTCAGCCCCTCTGCATATCCCATAATGAGAGCAATCGGAGTTTTTAATTCATGGGATACATTTGACAAAAACTCCTGACGCATAGCATCAATCTGTTCCTTCTTTTCAATATCTGTTTGCAATTCATTGTTTGCTGTCTTCAGTTCCGATATTGTTTTCTTCAGTGTATCAGACATTTGATTCATCTGGTTACCCAAAAGTCCGATTTCATTTTTTTCATGACCGGAATATTTTGCTTCAAAGTCCAGTTCATTCATCTTTTGTGATACTGCTGCTAACTGCAAAATAGGTTTTGTCATCTTATGAGAAATGACCCAAATAATAAATCCGCTGAGAATCGCTGACAGAAAACCGATATACGCGAGGAATCGATTGGAAATCTGAACACTGTCCTTGATACCTTCCAGCATAGTACGAATAATAAAGGGATTTCCGTTATCCAGAATGCCCCACATCTCGATATAGTGGCTTCCCAATACGGTATCCACGCTGTTTTGAATCACATAATTATCTGACTGAACCAATGCATCTTCCAGACTATTGTTTCCAAAAATAGAATCCATGAGTTCTTTTTCCAAAAGCTTGGTCTCCTGTACCGATGAGGTAACCGGTCTGGAATCCTTGTCCAAAATCAGCAAACTGATATTGTAGGTATCACAGATTCGCTGTATTTCCAATTGGAATTTTTCCGAATCCGTGTATCCTTCATTTGATGCAGCATTTATTTTTGTATATGCCTCAAGCAACGCATTCTGTTTTTGCATCGCATAATACTTTTCCAAAAGAGTATTATTCAAAAACCAGCACAATAAAATTGTGCCGGCCATTAATGCAATAAATATAGCTGCATATTGATTCTTAATTGAGTGCTTCATCTCTATTCACACTTTCCTTTATTAAATCCATTCCGATTATGACTATAATGGCGAGACGAATCAGCGGCGCTACCAAATCAAAGCCTTCATAGGAAAACCACAACAGGGTTCTTAAATAAGAAACCAATGAAAGCATTTGTAATATCATAGGAATGTAAATTCTCTTCTTTTTTCCAAACAAATAAATCAAGGTAGTAATTTCTGCAATATATGCATATCTGTCATGCATATGCGGCAAAAAGTAAGTAATAAAAAGAACACTAAAACTGGTAAGCAGCATTAAAAATCTCACACTGAGTGCTGCAGTCTTTTCATATAAATAGTAGACAAACAAAACGAGAGCCAGTCCGCAAAATACAATACAGAAATTCGAAAAGCCATTTGCGAAGTCTTCATTTTGCCAGTACACATATAAATTTGAAAAATTGAGCTGAAGTTCACTATAGCCTGCGCCCTGTCTAAAATAAATAGTCAAAAGGTCTTTGACTCCTCTTCCGGCAATCCAGGACGGTATAATGGTAATGACATACATAGCCGGAATCCAGAGCAAGGTATAAAGACGATATCTTTTCTTTAAAAATACCAGTGCAATTACCGGTAAGACAAATACGGTCTGAAGTTTAAACGAAAAAGCAATACCGATACAAATAAAAAACAAATCATCGTTTTTCAAAAACCGAAATGACTTATCATACATACAGACAAATAACGCCATCAAGATAAAGAAAGTATAGATGGCATCACACTGTCCCCATACACCGGAATTGGTAATCACAACCGGTAACAGCGATACAATTAAAAATACACATACTTTATGGAAAACAGATTTATCCTTGGCAATCGTAAATGCTGCTGCAATAGCCATGGCATAATCAAAAAGAATACTTAAAACCTTTATTGCATAAAGAGGTTCTGTTGTAAAATAGGAAAAAAGCATTAAAAAATGCATATAAGCAGGCGTATAATTTCCCACTTCGTATTTTAATCCCCAAAATCCGCCATACTGAGCCAGACTCTCCGTCCACGGCTTTAGACACATCGTATAATCCGGTGTTTTTACATCGATAAAAATCATTCTGAGCATAAAACTCATTACTACTGCAAAAATCAGCACCAGTATATCAAATACACGTATCTTATTTTTTCCGAATTTCTTGTCTAATACATCAACTAACATATAGTTCTCCCTCTGTCAAAGAGTGTTCTATTTATGCCCCTGATCGCAGTCAAAGGTCTTTTTAATTCCCATTACGCTAAGTAATATTAAAAATGAAAAAAAGTTTACAATATATCTCGGATGTACCTCCCAAAGCAGGAGAAATACATACAAACCAAAATACCCCAGTGCTGCGACAAAGAACCTATAGTCTGTCTGGTCCTTTTTACCCTTTTGAAAACACATAAATCCCAGTCCTAAAATCATAAAGAACAGATTGGAATAATGCAAAACTGAGCAAAAATCCCAATACAAACCATAATGCGCTCCCAGGTTTGTCAAATACGGTTCAAAAACGTTCGACTTTTGGAAACCATACATAAACGGTTCAGCGAGCTCAAAAGTCCCGTCTGAATAGGCTCGTACACCTTTGTTTTTATAATGCTTCATAAGCCCCCAGAAACCAAAGTCTGAGATTCTGTGTTTTATTTCCTCACGAAGTTTTTCCCGGCGCTCCACCGGGTCTAAAATATTTCTCGAAATATCAGTATCGTCAGAAGAAAATCCGAGATTCTGATTAAGCCCCATCATAATCCAGGTTTCCATTGGTGTATTCTTTTCCTGTGCAATCTCTTCATTCAGATGCTGCGGATAAATCATATGATTCACATACATCTTGACACCAAGCAGGCAAAGCACAGCACAAAGCGCCATGATAGCGAGTTCTTTCCATCTCTTTTGAATAAACTGATACATAAATACAGCAATTGCCACAATCCAGACAGTCGGTTTTAGCATATAGCCCACCGCTGCCACTGCACCAAATAAAATCCCAAGGATTACTTTGACACCCATATTCTGTGCTTTATCCTGTTTTAAATACAGATAAAACAACAAAATCGGAAATACCAGTGTCAACTCGTCTGTATAAAAAACCGGTGCGACAAAATAAAACGGAATGTACGTACCGATTAATACCATACACATCAGTGCATCTGTGGTTGACAACAGCTCCTTGGCACATAGATATACCAGCCAAACCATGCTGCAGGCTAACAAGCCGTTTACCACCATCGCTATCATATAAAAGTCCTGTAACTTTAGCTTGGCAGCTATCTGAAAAAGATATCGCAAAAAAAGCATGGGGCCTATGTTATTGGGATAGTAATAAAAATATTCATACTGCGATGAAAAGCTTCCGGTTACCAGCCATTCAATCGCACCGTGATAAACCGAACCCAAATCATACATAGGATTGATTTTTACCTGATTGCCTAAAATCATCTGAAACGCAAATAAAGCACAGGTAAAAAGCCCGGCGATTCGATCACCGTGCTTCATACATGTGTTTCTTTTTTTATCAAGCCTGTAATAAATGTAGGCATAGAATATAATCACGGCAACCTGAATTGCCAGTTTTATCCCTATCTGCCCTGCACTTCTTCCTACGAAATCCTGACGAAAAACATCTATAAACAGTTTTAAAAATACTAAAAATATGATCCAGTAAAAACACGTCAGACATTTTCTCATATTCTTAATCATATATAACTTTTATTTCCTTTTGCTTCATAAATAACTTTCATCACATTTTCTCATTTTTCATTCAGTTGTGCAACTGACTTTCTATAAATTTCTTTACAACGACCTAACTATTCTGTTAATGCATTCATATTTTTTTCTATAGCTATGATGGTATTGATGGTAACCTTAATCTGCTCCTCAGACAGCCCCTGAAACATTTGCTGCATTACGGCCGCGCTCATATCATCATTCTTTTTACAAAAATCCATACAATACTCGGTAAGCTGCACTCGTTGTTTTCGCTTATCGACTTCATCCGTATATAGTCTGACAAAGCCCTTGCTCTCCAGCTTTAGCAAAAGCTGTTTTACATTCTGATGCGAACTGCCTACAATTTCAGCCAGTTCTTTAATCGTAGGATTTTGTTTACACATATTGGTGCAAATAATCAGGAAAAACTGTTTCCAGCTTATCTCTGCCATTTGCTTATCTGCCATAGCCTGAAATCTATTTTCAAATGCACTTAATAAACCCAGTAAATAATATTCTGATGGGATTCCTTCCATATTTACATTTTCATTTTGATTGACATCTTCTAATTTCATAACGCCCCTCCCTTTGGTAATATGTTACCTTTTCAAAAAAGTATCATATCATCAATTTTTCGATCTGTTTTCACTTTTTTTCAAATCTTTTATCATTCGAATCATGCAAATTCCTCCGATTACTGCCACCGGCAAAAGCAGGGAACAAAAAATAATAATCTGCGCCGTGCCACCTAATTCTGTGGTATCAACAAAAAATTTCAAACAGGACGGATTACTATTGTTCACTGCATGCATAATAGCAGCCGGCCAAATAGATTCTGTCTTTATCGTAATGAATGTCAGCATAATTCCAATAAAGATACAAAATATACACATGAGAAAAATGCCAAGATAAGGAAATCCCGGATAATCCGTACCAAAATTGTGTCCCACACAAGTGAGCGGTGCATGCCAGATTCCCCAGATGACTCCACCAATGAGAATGGCTTTTTTCATCCCCACCAGTTTCTGAAGTTTTGGCATCATATAACCGCGCCATCCGCCCTCTTCTCCCAGCGCGGCAAAGGATATGATAATCCCATTTTCGATTGCTATCAGCGGAAATAAGATAGCAATTGCCAAACCAACATCCATCTTTTTATAATTTTCAAATGAAAGGGTATTGGGATATATGCATGCCACTATAATAGAAGAAAGTTCAAAATAAAGCCATGGGATAAGTATTGCAAATACATAATATTTCCACTTTTTATCCTTAAAACTGATTCCAAGCATCATAGAGTCATGTCCTGTCACTGCAAATCCCTCTTTCGTGATCCAACGTGTCAATACATGAGATATAAATGGTATCAGCATACCAAGTCCGACCAGACTTTCCATATACGGTTTTTCCCCGTCAAATTTCCCTCCACTAACTGCAAACAGAATAAAGATAATCCAAGACATAGAAAAAGTTAGCAATAGGTAAATCACCAAACGTGATAATTCTTTCTTTTTATCCATAGTATTCTTCCTCCCTGCTTTCTACATTTGACTCTTTGCCAAATAATGACAGGCAATGCGATATGACAGATAATACATCGCCAGGACAAAGAAATCTGAGATAATGGAAAAAATCGCAATTCCGTCCCGATGTTTTTTCATGAATTCCACGATAACTTCAAAATCAATTTTCAAAAGAATTGTCAAGTCTCCAAAGTACAAAAAACCAATTACGCCCATTCCCAGTAGTATAAGAACTGCTCTGATAATCAAATTGGATTTCCCATATCCCAGACATAAATACATAGGCAGATAGATTGCTGCAACGAAGAGCATAAACATAATCGCCGGAAGTGCAATCATATCAAATAAATCAATAGAATCCATACATTTGCCAGGAAGCGTAAATGCCCTGCAAATAATACTAATAATGAGATAATAAGAAAGTATTACATATTCCATAATCAACAGAAATATATAACGGGAAGCCACATATGTATTCTTTTTAAGCGGCAAACTCTTTATATAATTCATGCTGGTATTTTTTTGATCATTCTCTGCCAGTTTCACAATATACTGATTCAAAAAAGTCCCAGCAGAAATCATTAAGAATCCGAGAACTTCCGTAAAAAGGATATCAAGACTATTTACAAGTTGTCCCTCTGCATCCCTTATCATAAGATCATCAATCTGTTTTGTCCCGGGGAAGAGAATTCGAAGTATCGTAAAAAGAACGAGAAAAATAAGCATACCAATACATATCTTTTTCCCTTTAATGCTTACAAAATCTTTATATAACAATCCGGCCATTATACGACTCCTCTCTTTCTTTTTGCAATCAAAACGGATAATAGATAGGAAACCACCAGGATTACCAATGCAGCCAAAATGAAAACCCACATTTTTTCCTGTAAATAGTGCAACATATCCGGAATCATTATCATGGTTTCCTCCATTTCAGATTCACCAGCCGGGTTCACTCCTACCATTACCCAAATAACCTTTATTACTTTTCTCCAGTTTACAGTAACTGCTATGAATAACAAAGTCCCCAGCGAGCATATTGTTGCCAGGTCTTCATTTCCGCCCTTGAATAAAAGGCAAAATAAGATAACCAGGCAGCTATACATACACATAACTGAAGTAATAGAAAGAATCACTCCCATAAATTCTGAAAAGGTGAGAATATCTGTCAGCTGAGATAAAATAACTGCAATGCAGATATCAATAAATGCTCCAATCCCAAAAAGGAGAAAAACAGTAATATATTTGGCTCCTACACGCTGACTGATGGAAAGCGGCAAAGCGGCTGATATTTTGGAAAAAGACGCTTTATTATCCTCCCTGAAGATAGTTACAAAATCACACACATCCGCCACCGGAAGCAGCATAAACATAATCATAACAAGCGACGAAATATTTTTAATATCTATTTCTGAGAGATCCTCACTCATGTATTGATTGATAGAGGCAATATTTCCGTATTTTGCGCTCAGCACATACATAATCGAAACAACGAGAACCGAGATCACAATATAGCAAAAGGTTATCAGCTGTTTTTTCAGACACATAAGGTCCTTAATCACCAACCCTTTCATTCCGATCACCTCATTTCACCAAATGCTGCTGCATTTTTATTTACATAGTAAATCATGATCTCCTCTAAAGAAGCCGGTTCCACTACCATATCCGGGTACAATCTTTCGCAGGCTTTTCGGTCATTTACTAAAACCTCTGCACCATAACTTCCTTCCTGCAAAGATACAATGAGTGATTTACTTACTTTATCTGTGTCGGATTTTTTACATTTTAAAATACCGTGACTATCCAGTATATCATCCTTGTTTCCGGATAAAATCACCTTTCCGCCATTAATAAATACTACGCTGTCGGCCAACTTTTCTAAATCTCCTGTAATATGAGAAGAAATCAGAATGGTATGGTCCTCCTGCATGACATATTCTCTGAAAATCTGCAACATTTCATTTCGAACGATGGGATCCAGTCCGCTGGTCGGCTCATCCATAATCAAAAGCTTTGCATCATGGGAAAGCGCAGCCGCAATCTGCAATTTCATTCTCATACCTCTCGAAAAATCTCCGCACTTCTTTTTAGATGGCAGTGAAAATCTCTTTAGATAATCAAAAAAGTGTTCCTCATTCCAATTTTTATATATATTTTTCATCATGATATTGATGTCTTTTCCGGTCATGAATTCATGAAAGCCCATTTCATCAAATACCACTCCTATATCCTCTCTCAGCTTTGCTGAATCGTTTTTCATATTTTCTCCAAACAGGAAAATATCACCGCTATCAGCACCGATAATATCCAAAATCAATTTAATTGTAGTCGTCTTTCCGGCACCATTTTGTCCGATAAAACCACATACAGTTCCCTCTTCAACAACAAAATTGGCGTTATCCAGTTTAAAATCACCAAAATCCTTTGTCACATTTTTCACTTCAATTACATTACGGCTTTCTTCCATCCTATTATTCCTCCGTACTCTTTATACTTTATAGGTTTAACGATTTTTCTTCATATAAAAGTTTGAGCGTTTCCTCAATTTCTTCATAAGAAATCTTTCCCAGAATTGCTTTGTCGACAGCCTTATCCAATAGCTCCTGAATAGTAAACATCATCGTTTCCTTTACCATGTCACCATTGATTCCTTTGACAAAGCTTCCCTTTCCGGTAACAGATTCAATAAATCCGTCCCTTTCTAAATCCTCATAGGCTCTTTTTGTCGTAATAATACTGATTTTAAGGTCTTTTGCCAGGACTCTCATAGATGGTAAGGCCTCACCCTCTCGCAGTTGTCCTGTCATAATCTGACTTTTCAGCTGTTCTTCAATTTGCTCATAGATAGGTACTCCTGAGCTGTTACTGATAATAATATCCATATGAACTTCCTTTGCGCGCTGATGACAAACGCATTTGCGCATATGTGTCTGCCATCTTAATAATCAATTATTGTATATGCTCAATATATACACTTGACATTGAAATGTCAACAGTAAAATCAAAAATAAAATCAAAAGTAAAATCAATAGTAAAATCGTAATGCAACGTAATACAAAAAAAGAGCTGATTAATATAAAATCAGCTCCTCAAAATTGAACAAAATATACTTATCAAACTGCTCAGACGCTTTCTAATTCAATAGCCAGTTTTGCTGCTAATACTGCATTCTCAATAATCATATGCTTTTGTGCATCCATACTGTCTGCGCCCATTTTCTCTTTTACATATTTCATCAGATATCCGGTAATTGCTTTTCCCTTTATCTGATCCTTTTTACTACACTCAATTGCTTCTGCTATCGCATCATTCATCTGCTTGGCATCCACAGCGTACTGGGTTGAAATCGGATTCATCAGAATCATTCCGGTTTTAATTCCCAGCTCTCTCTTTATATAATATGCTTTCGCCGCTTCATTTACCGAATCCATCCGGCACGGAAGTTTGATTCCGCTTTCAATTGCCATATATGCAGGCATTTCATTGGTCTGATATCCCATAACCGGTATCGACTTTGTCTCTAAATATTCCATAGTCAGATTCAAATCCAAAATGGATTTTGCACCGGAACAAACAACAACGACATCTCTCAGGGCGATTTCTTCCAAATCCGAAGAAATATCCATAGAAACTTCTGCGCCGCGATGAACGCCTCCCATTCCTCCGCCTGAAACAACCGGAATACCAACCAGATCTGCTACTACCATTGTAGCTGCGAGCGTCATGACACCATACTCACCCTTTGCCAAAATCAAGGGAATCTCTCTCTTGGAAGCTTTTGTCATTGTGCCCCTTCTTTTGCCATAATCATCCATTTCTTCTGCTGTCATTCCCACCTTGATTTTCCCCTGCATGATGGAAATATAGGCAGGTATTGCACCTGCTTTTTTCACTTCTTCAGAAACCCTTTTTGCCGTTTCCACATTTTCCGGGTACGGAATACCTTCAAAGGTACCTCCGGTTTCAATGGCAATAACCGGTCTGTGATTTTCCAAGGCATCTAAAACCTGTGCAGAATATTCTATGTATTTTTGCATATTCTCTCCTTTGCAATGCAATCGTACGTTTATCAAATACCAATTGCATTATACAAGAAAAAGGGACGTGGTCAAGAGCCCATTATAAATAAATAGATCTGCTTTTCATCTCCATTCTAAATACCAATTCGGTATTTCACCCGAAACAAGCATTTCCTTCCCATTTTGATATACTGCAAAGCGACGAAAACTAACGGTATTATCATAAATAATAACCAAGTGTCTTGGCCTTATCTATGTTTCGAATGATACTGTTCCCGCACAAAGTTGTT
>JAZUKG010000045.1:0-3167 GCA_045643145.1 Lachnospiraceae bacterium
CGATTGTTCTCAGCATCATTGCAATGAACATCGACCGCCTTGCGGCGATGCTTTTGCGCTTCATTCAGTTTTTGGTGAATTTCACGCTCTCATATGGTCGATTAGTTTGCTTTTGAAATTATGGCCTTAATGAGGAGAGACTAATATACTCCAACATACTCTATAGACCAAACCGGAATGTTCAAAATAGTCTATGGATCTGCTTAGAGTCTATTATACTTCTTTAGACTCTCGGTGGGTAGACGCGGAAGGTTTGACGGTTACGAAAAATTTTTCTTTTCCTATTTTCCATTGGAAACGTGAATACCATTATGACGAAAAAAGTGCCCGACGAGAAAAATTCCAGACGGGCGCTGATGTTATGCCTTATTCAGTTTTCCGCTATACTTGGGTAAAGATGACCTTGCAAAAAAAGCCTTAAAAACCTATTGACAAACATCAATATGTGTGATAGAATATATACATAGACAAATTTCAATGCATCGAGGTGTTAAATTTGGAAATCAATACACGAAAAACAGCTTTGATATTTAAAGCGTTGGGTGACGAAAACAGAATCCGCATTTTACTGCTTTTGCAGAACGGAGAAATCTGTGCCTGCAAGCTGCTTGAAGCACTTAATATTACTCAGCCTACTCTTTCTCATCATATGAGAATTCTTTGTGATGCAGGAGTTGTTGACAATCGTAAAGATGGTAAATGGATGTATTACAAGATTTCTGCTGATGGCAGAAATCGTTTACACGAAATAATTGATATTTGCTTTAATGAAAATTGCAGTGATTCATGCTGCTGTAAGGAGGGTTAATATGACACATGAGGAAAAAGCACTTGCTTATTTAAAAGATAGATTTCATTGTTCACAGTCAGTATTTGCCGCATACGCTGAAGAACTCGGAATTACTGAAGAACAGGCATTAAAAATAGGATATTGTTTTAACAGCGGTATGCGTAAGGGAGAGGTTTGCGGAGCTTGTTCAGGTGCTTTAATGGTTATTGGAGCAAAATTCGGTCAAAGCGATAAAAACGACCTTGAAAGCCGTACAAAAGCAAACAATCTTACATCTTTATTTCTTGACAAATTCAAGGATGAAAACGGCTCCTACATCTGCAATAATCTGCTCGGATGCGATATTACAACTTCTGAAGGCGTAAAATTTGCTCTGGAAAATGGATTTTTCACCTCTGTATGCCCGAAAATGGTAGCATCTGCTGTGAGAATTCTTGAAGAAATCATCAAAACGGAGGAACAAAAATGAATCCGATAAAAGCTCTTTGCTTAAGCGAAAAAAGCAAGAATCCTTACGAAATTCTGTATAAGCTTATGAGAATTGAAGGAATTCCAATGCATGGACCTATTCATCATTTTCTTGATGGTGCGGCATTTATGACTGCAATGCATAATGCAGATGCAGATTTTGATTTAGAAGCCGGACTTGATGAACTGTCAGAAAGAAACTCAAAAATGCCCGGAACTACCTGCGGAAAATGGGGAATGTGTGGTTCAGCATCATCTGTCGGTGCGGCACTTGCAGTTATTCACGGAACAGGTCCGCTTTCAGGAAATGAATTTTATAAAGACAATCTTCGTCTTACGTCTGCTGTACTCGGAAGAATTGCTGAACTCGGCGGTCCGAGATGCTGTAAAAGAAATGGTTTTACGGCTATTGATACTGCTGTTGAATTTGTAAAGGAACACTATGGAACTGAACTTGAAAACAGCAGTTTTAACTGTGATTTTTCCGAAATGAATCAGCAGTGTATCGGTAAAAATTGTCCGTTTCACAATGAGGTGTAATATAAAAAAAGTTGCATTTTTCTGCGTACATAATTCATGCAGAAGCCAGATTGCGGAGGCTTTGGGAAAGCATCTTGCGGCAGATGTTTTTGAAAGTTACTCCGCAGGTACAGAAACTAAACCTCAGATTAATCAGGATGCTGTCCGCATTATGAAAGAGCTTTATGGCATGCGATTTTAATTAATCATTCGTTCTACTGTTAGCATAATACCCGACCACTCTGGATTCTGACACGTTCTCAAAAAACTTCATGGTAGAATTCTGCTCTTCAACAGAATACGGTCGAAGGTCACTGATAGTTAAAGGATGTGTGGAAAACCAAAATTCTACAGGCGTATTATCAGTAACTTTCACTGCCCAATAGCCACTAGAATATGGAGCATTACCTTGTGAAACGATAATATTCCCAGTATCATTATACAGGATTATATCATTATTATTTGTTGATTCCCCAAGAAAAAACTCCTTTTGATTATCCGAGAAGACTTCATGAAAATTTGGAGTTTTGGATATGACTTCATAGAAATTTTTTGCAGTATTGTTGAAATACAATACCTTATCCCTTTTGACGTTTGATCCAATTACTATACCAAACATCAAAAAAACAATACATAATAATAATAGAATTACAACTACTACTTTTACTGTTCTTTTCATTGTACGCTCCACATTCGTCAAATAATCGACGCCTTGCAGTAAAGAACTAGCCTCGCCGGAATGGCGAGGCTAGTAGCATCATGTATCAAGTGGCAGTATGATCGTTCCTGCCGGATGCGACTCTTCTCAGCATCATTGCAATGAACATCGACCGCCTTGCGGCGATGCTTTTGCGCTTTATTCATTTTTTGCTGAGTTTTAGGCTCTCATATGGACGATTAGAATGCTTCTGAAATTATGGCCTTAATGAGGAGAGACTATCTATTTCTGTTTCCGGAAACAGCATCTCCTGACCGTTTGCATCGGTTGTCCTTTCAGTGATCTCATAAACCATCCGAATGGCGAATGATCCGTCCTTTTCCGTTTCAAAATTCCGCCATGTACTGCCGATATAGACTGCTTTTCCGTCTCTGGGATACGTAATTCAGACCTTGTATTCCGAATTGCTGTATCCATTCAAACAACGAGTATAAATCAACCTAATGGCACATCCTTCGACCAAGTATACCAATTGTCTGAAAATGGTTTACGAGTAATATCCGATTCATCAATGGCAAGACCTGATCCATGACCAGAATACCCATTATCAATATACACTAAATAATAAAATCTTGATGTATTGGATTCTTTGCTGATAGCTTTTCTTTGCGCTACCAAATAGAGTAACATATTACCTGAATTGTCATATACAGCGTTTACAGTGTCAAAAAC
>JAZUKG010000046.1:0-4424 GCA_045643145.1 Lachnospiraceae bacterium
TGGCTCTGTGAAATCTTAGGTGGACAAGATTTAAAGGTCTCCACTTAGGATTTCACAGTTTTTTTATAATTATTCCATAATAAAAGGGCCTCATAATATAAGTATTGAAGTTAATATAGGAGGTCCAAATGAATTTTAACACAATACTCTATAGGTTTGGTCTTGAACCAGACGATTTTGACAACAGGATGCTGGAGACTGTCATTTCAGAAAACGGATATGTCTACGAAATATGGCAGAAGGACGGCAGCAGGAAATGCCCGCACTGCGGCAGCGAAAACAGCTATAAGCACAACTATTACTATACTGAAACATCCTGCACCATAAATAATCAGCTGAAAGAGACACTTAGAATACGGAAAATCAGGTATAAATGCCAAGAATGCGGAAAAACATTCACCAATCCTGTCAGAGGCATCGATACGAGCGATACGATTACCCATCAAGTAAAGGAAATGATAATGAACGATTTTTTTAAGATGATGTCATTCGCCGATATAGCCAGAAAATACTGCCTGTCCAAAAACCGTGTCATACAATTATTTGATAAAACCATAGATTACGTTCCTAGAAAACCACTTCCCAGAACACTATGCATTGATGAAAAGAAATTTAAAGACGGAAGCGGATCTAAGTATGTTTGTATTCTCTATGATTTTGAAAGTGGCATTGTTGTTGATGTCCTCAAAAGCAGGCAGTTGGCTTACCTGAACGAGTATTTCGATCAGATTTCTCAAAAAGAGAAGGAAAATGTGAAGTTTTTTGTCTGTGACATGAATGAGGGATACATGTCAGTCCAAAAAAAACACTTTCCCAAAGCTTCTCTGATTATTGACCTGTTTCATATAGTCCGGCAGCTGACTGAAGCTATCAATTCTGTCAGGATAGCAGCAATGAACAAGACAGACAAAACATCTGTTTTATACAGATTCATGAAAACATACTGGAGATACTTTCTGTGCAGAAAAGAGGATGTGCCGGACAGGTTTCTAACCAACAGTAAAAATGATACGAGATATCATTATGACGACCTCATATTTGATTGCCTGAGACATGACAGCAATTTGCTAACTGCCTATAATGTCCTGCAGGACTTCTATCACTACCATCAGAAGCGCAACTATGATGAGGCACTCGAGTTCGTACAGTACATATCGGAGCGCTGTACTGATTCTGCTATCCCTCACCTAGCCAAGGCAGGTGAGACCTATTACAGATACAGATATGGGATTGCCAACACTATAGCCAGAAGTCAGAACGCTAACCATCCTACTAACAGTGCTGCTGAAAACACCAACAATCACATTGAAACACTTATCAGGTTGTCTTACGGATATAAGAATTTCGAGCGTTTTAGAAAGCGTATCCTGCTTATAAGAACATATAAAAATGAGTGAGATTCTTCTCTCACTCATTCCACTTAAAATTTCACAGTTTTTTAACCCTGTTTCCCAGGTTTCCACTTAATCCCACCTAAGATTTCACAGAGCCCCTTTTTTTGTATTTCTTTAAATGCTTATCTCTTGTTGAATTCGGAAGTGACTTCACTGACCGGATTGTAGTCATGAATAGACTGAATAGTCTTGGCCAGCATATAACCGACAGAGATAACTTTGATCTTTGGATCTCTCTTGCTTTCAGCCTGCGGAATAGTATTGGTAACAACAACTTCCTTCAGACCTTCACAGTTACGAATCTTATCAACAGCTGTTCCGTTGAATAAGGCATGAGTGCAGCAGAAGTAAACGTTCTGGGCACCTTTTTCCTTTAGAATATTGACGGCGCCGATTAAGGATCCGCCGGTATCACACATGTCATCAACAATGATGCAGTCTTTACCATTGACATCACCGATAACGTTCATGGCTTCAGCTTCATTGGCTCTCATTCTTCTCTTGTCAACGATGGCAACTGTGACATCATCGAGATAATTGGCCAGATTACGGGCTCTGGTAACACCGCCATGGTCAGGTGAAACAACGACAACATCATTTTCAAACTGTTTGGTGCGATAATACTGACCGAATAAAGCTACTGCTGACAGGTCATCATTAGGAACTTTAAAGAATCCCTGAATCTGAGAAGCATGCAGATCAACCGCAACAACACGGTTGGCTCCGGCAGCCTCCAGAAGGTCGGCAACCAGACGGGCGGAAATCGGCTGTCTTGGTTTGCTCTTTCTTTCTTGACGGGCATAACCGAAATATGGAATAACACAGGTAATTTCATTGGCACTGGCACGCTTGCAGGCATCGATGGCAATTAATAATTCCATAACCGAATCATTTACCGGAACACAGGTTGACTGAACCAGAAAGACATGACGTCCTCTGACTGTTTCCAAAGGTTCACAGATAACTTCACCGTCTGCAAAGTGGCTGATATTGATTTTTCCTCTTTCGACGTTCAGAAAATTACAGATTTCATTGGTAAGCTCATCGCCGTTGCTTAAACCAAAGACAATAATTTTACTTTGATCCATTTTTCTTCAATTCCTCCTTGATTTTTCTTCCCTTATCTAAATATTTTTTGCCATATCCTGGCTTGTTCTCCTGTCTGACACGACCGATGGCCATATCATCAGGTTCAACATCATTGGTTACTGTTGTTCCGGCAGCCAGAACACAACGGTCCTTGACATTAACCGGCGCAATCAGGTTGACATTACAGCCGATGAAGACATCATCACCGATCGTTGTATGCCATTTGTTGGAACCATCATAGTTGACTGTAACCGTTCCGCAGCCGAAGTTGACTCTTTCCCCGACTGTCGCATCACCGACATAAGTAAGGTGAGCACATTTGCTGCCGGAGCCGAAATCAGTATTCTTCATTTCCACAAAGTTCCCGATACGGGTATTGTCATGAATATGACAGCCGTTTCTTAAATGTGAATACGGGCCGAGTTCGTTATCGTTATCAACGATGGAATCTGTGATTTCCATATTTTTAATCAGATTATTATCACCGATAGTGACATTGACAAAGATGTTAGCTCCCCAGATGGTATTGTTTTTACCGATAACGGATTTGCCTTCAATAATGGTATTCGGATAGATGATGGTATCTTCACCGATAACAACATCCTCACCGATATAGGTGGTTTCCGGATCAAGAAGGGTAACACCATTCAGCATGTGTTTCTTATTGATTTTTCTCTGCAGCCATTTGGCAGCCAGAGAAAGTTCATAACGGTCATTAACACCCATGGCTTCATCACTGTCCGCGATAATGATGGCTTTGACTTTCTGATCATGGGCTTTGAAGATTTCAACCAGATCTGTAATATAGTATTCTTTCTGAGCATTGTCATTGGTTAATAAAGGCAGATATTCAAACAGCAGTTTATTGTCAAAAACATAAATACCGGTATTGATTTCCTTAACCTGTTTTTCCGTTTCTAAGCAGTCTTTGAATTCTGTGATTTTAACAAATTCGCCATCTTCATTACGAATGATACGTCCATAGGATTTGGCATCATCCAGAACAGCAGATAAAACTGCCATGCCATAACCTTCAACTTCTTTTAACATCATTTCAAAAGTTTCCGGCTGAATCAGCGGGCAGTCGCCATTGACGACAAGAGTATAACCTTCTGCACCTTCCAGCTGTTTGGCATATTTGACAGCGGAGCCGGTTCCGTTAACAACTTCCTGAACCGCAAATTCACACTGATCTTTCAGATAATCGGTAATTGCTTCCGCATTATATCCGACGATGGTGACAACTTTTTCAACTCCGGCTTTTTTCAGATTGCTGACGATATATTCAACCATTGGCTTATCCAATACTTTATGCATTGGTTTAACCAGTTCGCTTTTCATGCGGGTGCCTTTTCCGGCTGCCAGTATTATTGCATTACTCATAAATCTTCTCCTTTTTTCTAACTCTATTATACTAAATCGCCTTACTTATGGCTTAATAATCTTTGTCTTTTTAACAAACGGATATTTATGCCGGAAATAATAATCAGCTTTATTCAGTAAATCACTGTCTCTGGTTAAGGCAAATACTGTTGATCCACTGCCGCTCATAATGGCAGTATCAAAACCGAAATCAACCAGTTCCTGCTTCAGCGTGGCAATTTCCGGAACCAGTCGCAGGGCGCTGTTTTCCAGATCATTATCCAGAAGTCTGACCATTGTTTCATAGTCATTATTCTCCATGGCTGTTTTAATGGCGGAAATATCCGGATGTCTGAGTTTATCATATTCCAGAGTTTCATAGGCACTTTTGGTGCTCACACCTCTTTTCGGCTTGACCAGAAGAATATGGAAATCGCAGTTGATTTTAAAAGGTTCCACAATATCACCGATTCCGCTGACCAGCGAGGGCTGATTTTTAATAAAAAAAGCGACATCTGCTCCGATGGTAGTTGCAAACTGCTCCATTTCCGCCTTACTCATCTTTAAATCCAAAAGGAG
>JAZUKG010000047.1:0-2177 GCA_045643145.1 Lachnospiraceae bacterium
GATTGTACATTTGATGCGGCAGCACTTAATTCATTAAATAGTTATACCGGAGATGGTTCGTTAAATATTTACTAATTTTCGATATTGGATAAACAAGGAAGGAGATTCAATAGTATGAGACATAGCAAATGGAACGGAAAAGTATTAGCGCTTTCTATAGCAGTTTCGATAGCGGTAACAGGAATTACTGTGCCGGCGAAAGCAGATACATTATCTGAACTCAAAACAGCCATGGAACAGGCACAAACAGAATTAAATATAGCCGAGACTGAATATCAGCAGGCTCAGGAGGTTTATGCACAAGCAAAATCTGCATCAGATGCAGCGAAAGCCAAGGAAGCTTTGGGCAGCTATGGTTTTTTTGAAGAATACGGATATACAGATGCTATGAATGTACTAAAGGATCAGGCGTCCTGGGTAACTACCTATACTCAAATCGGTGGTGAAAAGGATGCTACCGGACTGGAAAATTTCAAGGCGACAGTTGCACATCTGAAAAAATGTAATCAGTTGAGACAGCTTGAGGGAAAGGATCCGATTTCAAAGAGCCCATTAAGTGATTTGAAAGTGAATATGAAGATGATGGCGATTTCTGAAGTGCAGGCCAACTGGTCAACAGATCATATCGCACACATCGGAAATGCAGGCCTGCCGGATTATAATTATAGCGTGGCAGAAAACTTGGCGTGGGCCTGGGGATTTGCGAGTTTTGATCCGTTTGAAGGCTGGTATACAGAAGAAAAGCAGATTTGGAATGATGCTATGGCTAACACCTCTGCATATCCTGAACTAGCTTCCTGCAAGAGTGCATATCAGGTATATCAGAAATATAATTCACTATATCATAATGTAGGTCATTATTTAAATATCGTAGATGCGACGAAAAATGTAACCGGATATGCGATCAGTACCTATCAGCGTGCATATCAAATCACTTGTGAACAAAGCTTTTCGTATTCACAGGATTATATTACGGTTTCAGATTTTGAAACCAAATTAAATGCGTATTGTCAGTCAATCGAAAATGCTATTTTGGCTTATGACACAGCAAAAACTACATTGGAACAAAAACAGGCAGTAGTAGAAAGCAAGGAGACTGTTTTCTTGGCAGCAAAGCAGGCCTATGTAAGTGCAGGCGGCAGTATTACCAGCCCATCACCGAGTACAAAACCAACAACATCTCCGAGTGCAAAACCAAGTACTTCAACGAGTGCAAAACCAAGTACTTCAACGAGTATAGCGCCGAGTACATCGCCAAGTAATAGTGCGAGTGCGAGTCCATTACCAAGTACCCAAATAAGTGCAGGTCCGTCGACAGGAGTGATTCCGAGTACATTACCTAGCACATCACCAAGTACTATGCCAAGCATAAATCCAAGTAGTGCAGTGAGTGTCAGCCCGAGTGGATTGCCGAGTATCGTTCCGTCAGCAGGAACCTTTCCGAGCACTGTGCCAAGCGGAGCGCCAAGTACTGCACCAAGCATAAACCCAAGTAGTGAGGTAAGTGTCAGCCCGAGTGGATTGCCAAGTAGCGTTCCGTCTGCCGGAACGTCTCCGAGTATTTTGCCAAGCGGAGTACCGGATATAAATCCAAGCACTGCACCGATTGAATTGCCTAGCTTAACACCGCAATCCGGTGAAATGAAAGTGGATGGAATGACATATATAGTTACTATAGTGACTAGAAAATCCATTCCGAACAAGAAAAAGGTTAAAAAGATTGTGTTAAACAAGAATGTCAATGCAATCGGACCCTATGCATTCAAGGGATGTAAAAAGCTGAAGACACTTGTGATAAAATCTACCAAACTTACCAGTAAAAGTGTTTCCAAAAACGCATTTAAAGGTTTGACAAAAGTTACAACAATTAAAGTGCCAAAGAAGAAACTGAAAGCATACAAAAAGCTGTTAAGAAAAAAAGGTCTTTCTAAGACAGTAAAGGTAAAAGGAATTTAAATGAAAAACAGAAAGAAATTTTTTAGAGGACTTATTATAGGTATATTAGGTTTGGCTGTGATGCAGACAGGCGTTTGGGCCAATCCTGGTACAGCAGAAATGCCGGATGAATATCATATTGTGATTGACGGAGAAACATATCCGATCAATGATGTGCAACCGGTTGAAGTGGAATGTTATACGATTGATAAAGAAGAAGTCTATGATGAATCAGGACTGAC
>JAZUKG010000048.1:0-20692 GCA_045643145.1 Lachnospiraceae bacterium
CAATTTTTACTGCTTCGTCCTTTGTATCTTTTGTCAGCTTAAAGCTTGCACTCTTATCATCGGCAGTAATTGTATAGGTTCCGCGGAAGCCTTCCAGAGTAGCCATACCGTTTTCATCCGTATGAATGGTAGTATTTGTGCTCCACTCTTCTTTAGCCAGGCGTTTGATTTCATGATAAGCAGGCTTAAGCGAATTGTCCGCGCGAATGATTCCGCTAGGAGCATGAAGCCATGCACCATCTGCAAAGTCCCATCCGGTTACTGCTTCAACCAATGGATGAGAGAACAGGATTTCATACATTTCCTTCCATTCTTTGCGCTGTCTTTCTTCGCCTTCTTCTGTAGTTGGCCATTCATCTACCTGGTAATCATTTAAGTCCACGATTTCAGGCGGCATAATATGACCGGATACCAGAGTATTTTCTGTAAAATGAAGCGGAAGTCCAAAAGCAGAGAATCGTTCCAAGATATCTTCTAATTTTTCTCTTCCCATGTATCCCTGATGCTGATGAGTCTGAATACCGATTGCTGAAATTGGTACTCCGGCATTTAAACATCCGTCAATCAGGATACGATAGCTTTCCGATAAGTTAAAATCATTAATTAATAATACAGCATCCGGATTGGCTGCTTTTGCTGCATCAAATACTTCCTTAACCAGACGAACACGTCCCAAATCCTTACAGATTCTGGTAATCGCATTGTCATAACGATCATAAACCGGCATAATGACTACTTCGTTGATGACATCCCACATATCCACTACGCCTTTGAACTTTGTCACATCTCTGTGGATACGATCCAGCTGCTTTTGAAGTATAGTTGCATTGTCATATTCCATGAGCCAGTCTGCACAGGCGGTATGCCAACAAAGCGGATGACCTTTGATTTTCGCACCATGCTCTGTTAAATATTTAGCTGCTGCCATACGACTGTCGGTTAACGGATTTCCCTCTGTCGGTTCAAATCCGCCCCAGTAAAACGGAATGGTTCCGTAGTTAAAAATATCCAGCCATTTATTTACACGGTCCATGAAAAATTCTTTCTTTGGACTGACTTTATCTAAATAAAAATCAACATCACCAATGTTTTCTGCCATTGTAGCAGGAAGTGCGTCAAATGCGCCACTACCAAACAAGAACTCATGATTGGTCAAGTTGATTTCAATATCTTTTCCCGCTAATGCCTTTCCAGTTGCATCAACAAATAGTACCTTCTGAGCCGATTTTCTGTGTTCTACATTTACCATCCTTTGTATCCTCTCTTTCCAAAATAATCAAGTGCAAACTATTTGATAACATCCTATCATTCACCTTCTGTAAATAATAGAATATTTTCATAAAGATATATTGATATCTACTCAAGAAAAAAGGTTCCTCTCTCGAAGAACCTTTTGTATATTATTCAAATTTTTGATATACCTTATCAATTACTTTTTCTACTCTTGGCATAAAAATTCCTGCTGTCGGTCCGACTAAAAAAGCACAGATAATGGTACCGATTCCAACCGTTCCTCCCAGTAAAAATCCCACGAGAACAAAAGTAAAATCTACAATAATACGAATCACGCCAAACTTCTTTTTTGATTTGTCACTAATGACCACCGCTACCAAATCATTTGGTCCGGTTCCGCAGTTTGACTTGATCACTATGGTCATTCCAAAGGCAAGCACCACGCAGCCGATTGCCAGTGTAATAATACGCAAAATAAAAGCTGTATTTTCATTCAGGAATGGTCCAATCAAGACTGTAAACATATCAATAATCGGTCCTCCGAAAACCATACAAAGCACAGTTCCGATTCGAATATAACTTTTATCCACGAATAAAAGAATAAGGATAATCAACAGACAAATTGCGATATGCACTCGGCCGTGAGTTAAAAAGCCAAGACCTGTTGCCTTTTGAAGACTGCGAAACAGCCCCTGAATCAATACGTTATACGGATCATTTCCCAGACTGGCCTGAATGAACAGGGTACAACCTAAATGAGCAATGGTCAAGCCCACCATCAGGGTAATAATTTTTATAATCCACAGTTTTATCTTTTGCATTTTCTTTCCTCTTTCTCTATAGTTTATATCTCATCCATTTATTCTATGATGTGAAACCCTGATGTATTCTTTCTCTCAGCTCTTTGGAAAGTGTAGGATGAAATTTTCGGGCAAATACAATCTGCTTTTCTTCTTTTTCCTTCATGATTTTCTCATAGTCTGCTGACTCGAGATAGCACGGGCTGGCACCATCACCCTTTGTCCAGTCCATATATCGAAGTTCCCTGTTTACTACCTTATCAGAAAACTCTTTGCTGTTCATAAACAATGTCTGAAAGAAAAATTCCTCCGGTACCTGGCACTTTTTCAAATCCTCCCAGTACTCAGAATGAGTAGCCACATAAGAAACTACATACTTTGCAGCCTTTCTTGGCATAGAAATATAGACCAGTCCCTTATAAATCTGATCCCATCTAAACTCACCGATTCCTTTTCTTTTGATACCCACCAGTTTTTGAGCCTGCACTGTCATATCCTGAATCAGCCATAATACTTTATTTTTTACATTCATATCCTGAAACAGATTGTAGTAACGGAAACGCTTGATTACTGTCTCCGGAAGCTCTGATGGTGAAATATAGCTCAAATAGATAGAGTCCTTGTCTATCCCCAAAAATCTTTGATCCAGCTGCTTGACAGACACCAGTGGATAATCCTCACCTGTCAACAAATGAACATAGGATACCTCTTCCCGGGCCAGCGCCATGGTGAGCAGTTCAAAGATAGCCTCGACATGGGCAAATCCGCCCCAGACGATATTGTATTTTCGTATAGCCTTGCAGCCTTCCAGCTGATTTAATTTTTCAATATCAGCATCTGTAATCGTTTTGCTTTTTTGATCCACATGGATAAAACAAAGGCCGGTTTGCGTTAGCATTCCGGCCAGTTCATACAAAGTGTCAAAATCTTTATAAGCAGTAATAAGATAGGCCTGTTTCATAAAAATTCCTCTTTTTATTATTCACACTTTATTCTTTATTTTATCTTTTCCTTGATGATTTCATACGCGCGTTCCAGCTGATTATCGCTTCCGTCCTCGAGATACTTATCCACATCAAGTTCTAATTCTTCATCCGGCTGTACACCTAACTTGTGAATATCATTTCCGTTTGGTGTATAGTAATGAGAAATTGTCAGTTTGATAGACGATCCGTCCGTAATATTAAATACCTTTTGAACAATTCCTTTTCCATAGGTCTTTGTTCCCAGGATAGTTCCCTTTTTATAATCCTTAATCGCACCCGCCAGAATTTCAGAAGCAGAAGCACTGTTTTCATTTACCAGTACAACCATAGGAAGCATAAATTCATGACTACCGTCACAGCTGTATTCCTTTCGTTCTCCGTTCTTATCTTCTGTATATACGATCAGACCCTTTGGAAGTAACTGTTTTGCAATTTCAACCACGCTGTAAAGAGTTCCTCCCGGATTACCACGAAGATCAATAATCAGGCCCTTCATGCCATCCTCTTCGAGAGATGTCATAGCATTGGTAAACTGTTCCACAGAAACCAGTTCAAACTGCGAAATGGAAATAAATCCGATTTTATCATCTGAAATAGAGAAATCCACAGTAGGGGATTCAATCGCTCTACGTTCAACCTCAATTTCCAGATAATCACTCTCGCCTTCTCTGGCAATGGTCAACAGAACCTTCGTTCCTTCCTCACCCTTGATGAGGGCAACCGCATCCTGAACACTCTTTCCTGCCATATCTTCGCCGTCAACCTTGATCAGGTAATCATTTGCGCGAAGTTTGGCCTCTTCTGCCGGTGTATTTGGAATAATTTTTGAAAGATAACAATAGCCAACCTTTTCATCATATCCTACATAAGCACCGATACCTTTATACACACCCAATGAAGATTCCTGAAGTTTTTCGTTTTCTTCTCGTGTATAGTAGGTAGAATAAGGATCTCCCAAGGCTTCCACAAAACCTTTGTAAAGACCCGCCTCTAAATCTTCATCCTTGATATCATCCAAATAAAAGTCTCGAATACTGTCTTCAATCAGATGGAGTTTTTTCTCTACATCTCCTGTCAGCACACTGTCTGACTGACTCGTAGATGCCGGAGTATAATTCTCTAGTTTTGCACCACCCGGTTTTACCTTGGTTGCAAATAAATATCCTGCCAGACTACAACAAAGAGCAATCAAAAGACCTATGGTCATGCCCGTAAAAAAGGAAGCCTTTTGTTTCTTTCCGGCTTCTTTTTTTATCTGTTCAAAAGTATCATATCTGTCTGATACTGCCTCTTCTGATGCATTTTCCTGCTCTTTGGAAAGTCCTTCAAAAGGATTTTCACTCATAATAAAACGACCTTTCAATCTATTTTATAAATATTGCCATGGACTGACATAGCTACCATTCAAACGAACCGAGAAATGTAAATGATTTCCGGTAGATCTTCCGGTAGAACCCACTCCACCGATTTTAGCTCCTTTTGTTACACTTTGTCCCTCTGATACGGACAAAGAAGAAGCATGCATATAAATAGTATACAGTCCGCCGCCGTGATCAATCATCACATAGTTTCCCATAGTAGAACTGTAAGCAGCCGCTACTACCACACCATCTGCAGCAGCTAAAATGGAACTGCCGTATGGTGCTGCCATATCCAGGCCGTTATGATACTGTTCCACATTCAGAATCGGATGGATTCGATATCCGTATTCATCCGAAATACGTGTATAAGACGGAGCAGGCCAACAGAACTGACCACCACCATAGGTTGGTCGCTTTACGCTGTTTTGAGAAATACTGTTAAGTCTTTCTCTTTCGGCCTGAGCTGCTGCAACCGCTGCTTCCAAGGCACGAATCTGTGCATCCTGTTCCTTGATCATATTTTCGTATTCTTCAATTGCAGCTTCTTTATTGGCGATATCCTTTTCATACTTATGGATTTCATCGATTTTTTCATCCATAAGGTTCTGCATTTCATCCTGCTTTTCTTCAATGCTCTTTTTTGTTTCTTCCAAAACCACTTCCTGTGAGGACAAATCCTTTTCCATCGCAGCTACTTCTTCTTTGGTCTGTTTAAACTTTTCAAGCATATCTCTATCATATTCAGATACCTGCTCAATATATTCTGCTTTATTCAGCATTTCGCTAAAAGTTTCGCATGAAAGAAGAATCTGAATGTATGTCATGCTACCATGCTCATACATAAATTTCATACGAATCTTCATATTCTTATATTGCTCTTCAATATCTTTTTTGGCCTGTTCAAGCTGAATCTTTGCTTCTTTTATTTCTTCCTTCTTGGTTTCAAGAAGCTGCTCCACATCCGAAAGATCATTGGAAACACCACGTATCTGATCATCCAGCTCCATTACCTTGCCGGTAAGCTGCTGCTTGGCTACTTCCAATTCCTCTTTTTTATTTTGTGCAGCATCAAGCCCATTCTGCAAAGAATCCTTTTCATCTTTTGCATCACTGATCGCACTCTTATCCTCTTTGATTTTCTGATCAAGTCCGGAAATCGAAGTCGCATAGATTGAAATCGGATGCAATAAAAGTGCTGCTGCCATCAAAAAGGCTAAAAAGCGAAAACTGCTTTGCTTTTTGTTAAATCTCATTCTTTTAATCCATTCATTCCATATTTGTTGTCTTAAACTCTGACATGCTTGCGTACAGTCGAGAAACTTCCCATAAATCCAATACCAATACCGATTATCAGAGAAATCGGTACTAATACAGCAAAGACTTCCTCTGCAGTCAGGAAGGTAAGAAGCTGTGAAAGTACTGCAAAACGATTTGATACATAATCAACTACATTGTTGTAAACCACATAAATAATTCCCAGCGGAATTGCTGCTCCGATTACACCAATTAAAATACCTTCAATTACGAATGGTGCACGTACAAAAAAGTCAGTAGCACCGATATACTTCATAATATTGATTTCATCCTTACGTACTGAAATACCGATGGTAACGGTATTGCTGATCAGGAATACTGAAACAGCCAAAAGAATGATAATAATACCAATTGACACATAACTGATTAACTTATTCATACCTGATAAGGTATTTGCAGTAATCTCTGAACGGTTAACCTCTCTGACACCGTCAATGGTTTCCAGATAAGTAACCAGATTATCCTGCATTGAAACATCATTTAAGTATACTTCATAGTTTGCAGAATCTGCGATTGGGTTGTCATCGCCAAAACCATCTGCATAATCTCCCAGGTAGTCCGCTTTAAAGCTTTCCCACGCTTCATCCGCTGAAACGAAATTCACCTTGGATACTTCTGCTCTTTTTTCAATCAGACCTCCGATTTCTGCCATTCTTTCATCACTAATTCCATCTACGAAAAAGACAGTAACCGAAACACCTTCCTGCGCGGTTTTCACCATATGCTGAAAATTTGCTACCACTGCATAAAACACACCAAACATTAACAGACATGCACTAATGGTAGCTGCTGAAGCAAGCGAATACCACTTGTTTCGAAATATATTCACTATTCCCTGTTTCAGGGTATAAAATAACGTACTAAATCTCATCGATGTATGTTCCTTCCTTTTCGTCACTTACAATAACACCCTTATTCATGGTGATTACTCGCTTTTTCATGGAATTAACAATTTCTCTGTTGTGAGTAACAACCAAAACAGTAGTTCCTCGTTCGTTAATTTCCTCCAAAAGCTTCATGATATCCCAGGAATTCTTTGGGTCTAAGTTTCCGGTAGGCTCGTCTGCCAGCAAAATCGGCGGATTGTTTACCAGTGCTCTGGCAATAGCCACACGCTGCTGCTCACCACCTGATAACTGTCTCGGTTTTGCTTTATATTTTCCGGCCAAACCTACAGTTGACAGAATAGAAGGTACATTTCTCTTGATTTCCTTAGAAGGTGTCTGTACGATACGCTGGGCAAATGCCACATTTTCATATACGTTTCTGTCCTTAAGTAATCTGAAATCCTGGAACACAACACCAAGTTTACGACGGTATTTCGGAATCTGACGATGCTTTAAAGACGCAACATCCGTATCATTTACCTGAATGTTTCCGCTGGTCGGAAGAAGCTCTCGAAGGAGCAGCTTGATCAGTGTTGATTTACCGGAACCACTGTCACCTACGATGAATACAAACTCACCTGCATCAATATGCAGACTGACATCGTTCAAGGCCGGGGCTCCTGTTGAATAGGATTTACTTACATTTTCTAAAGTAATCATGGGATTACATTCTCCTTACTTGTTTCTAATTCATACATACCATGGATTAATATTCAAAGCTTTCCATGTATTTCATATATTTTACAACCATCATGGCAATCTTGAAGGTAATTGCATCCTCAAATACACGAAGGTCTAAGCCTGTGCTCTTTTGAAGCTTATCCAGACGATAAACCAGAGTATTTCTGTGAATGAACAACTGTCTGGAGGTTTCTGATACATTCAGACTGTTTTCAAAGAATTTATTGATGGTAATGATAGTTTCCTCGTCAAACTCATCCGGACTCTTGTTACCAAAGATTTCACGGATGAACATTTTGCAAAGTGAAAGCGGAAGCTGATAAATAAGACGTCCGATTCCCAGTTCGCTATAGGCAATGATAGTACGATCATCAAAGAAGATTTTTCCTACATCCAGTGCCATCTTTGCTTCCTTGTAAGAACGGCTGACTTCCTTTAATTCATTTACAATGCTGCCGTAAGAAATATGAATCTGGCTCGCGCCTTCTCTTTCCAAAGTAGCAATGATATTTTTAGCAATCTTTTCAAGCTCTGCCTTTGGATCTCTTTCTACGATTTCGCGCACAACAATCACGCTGTTTTCATCTACTGCAGTCACAAAGTCTTTGTTGCCTGCTGCCAAATGTTCTCTGACATTTTCTACTGTATTGGCATCTTTACCTTCTCCGACCTCTACAATCATAACAGTTCTAGGCGCTTCCATCTTGATATGAAGCTTTTTAGAACGACTGTAAATATCTACTAAGAGGAGATTGTCAAGAAGCAGGTTCTTAATAAAGTTGTCCTTGTCAAAACGCTCTTTGTAAGCAACCATCAAATTCTGAATCTGGAAGGTTGCCATTTTACCGATCATATATACATCTTCGCTCTGACCCATAGCCACCAAAACGTATTCCACTACCTGTTCATCATAAATCTTGAAGAACTGATATCTGGAAACCTCCTGGCTGTCTGCGGGAGATTTAACAAAATCTACAACTGCAAGCGAAGCATCCTGCTGCTGTTCTGTTGTACCTGCAACCAAATTACCGTCTGTATCGATGACAAGAAAGTCTACCCTCGAAATCGCTTTCAAACCATCTAAGGTGTTTTGTAAAATCTGATTTGATATCATACGTTACTCCTTCTCTTATACATTTTTCACAAAATCAAATACCCACTTAAATACTAATTGCACATTGTTTTTTCATTTTAATACATAATTACATAAAAATCTACCAATTCCATGGATATTTTTATGCATTTTTTGCATTTTTTTGTAAATCTTAAGAAAAAAAAGACTTTATAACGCACTTTTGCATTATAAAGTCCTATTTTTCTTCCTCTTCCTCACTCTGATATTTATTTACTCGAAGGGAAAATAATCTGCTTTCTACAAATTGCAGTACCTTTTGTAACGGATGATTTTTGATTTTTTTGTGTACCACTTCATCCTTTAACATAAGCCAAATCTGAACATTCAGCTTCATATGATTGGTTTCAAAAAATTCCTCTCTTTGAGGAGAAGACAGGTTGGAAATCAATATATTCGGTGTTTCCACATTGATTTCGTTAATCAAAAAATCCTCATCCTTTTCCAGCTGATCCAGAGAATATTCTCCGGCCACACGAAGACTCGGTTCATAACTGCTGACTGCCTGCTTCAGAGACTGCAATTGTTCCCGGGTGCTGGTCAGATAATATACGGTTTTTCTTTGCTTTACCAATTTATGCAAAAATGATTTGGTAAACTCATCATTGTCGATTTCCCAATTTCGGTTACGACTGACAACATTTGCCGCACGCAAAATATCGCTTTCTGCCGGAACCGTAATATCGACACTTTCTAAAAAGGAGCGAACCTGTTCGGAATCCTTGGCTGCAATGAGACCTCGCATAGTAACAAGCACAATCGTATTGCACTTGCCTTTTGCCAGATAATCATCCACCTGTCTCATCACTTCCCGAAGAGAATAATCCTTTAAGCTCACACCTAAAAGCTGTAATTCTTTCATATTTTTATACCGGTTATTTACAAAATACTACTTGTTATCACTCATCATAAAATTAACAATTTTATCAATATCCTGCGGTTCATACGCCAACAGTTCCAATTCTGTGATTGTCGGATCTGCAAAGATGTTCGCTAATGAAACATACTGAGACAGTTTTGATTTTAAATTTAATCTGTCCCCTTCTCCGGTTACCAATTCCACTTTACCCTCGCAGCTGTCTACTACTGCAAAAAATTTATCCATATCACTGATGTTTTGTATTTTCATGTCATTCCCTTTCTAATCAACTCTGTTATATATATGTTCTATCTGATTATTTGAGCGAAATCCCATCCTCAGATAATACTATTTTTCTTTCTTTATAAAGTCTTCCGATTGCACGCTTAAATGCATTCTTGCTAAGACCCGTCATTTCCTTTATCAATTCCGGATCAGACTTATCGCCGATTGGCAGCATTCCGTCATTTTCCTTTAATAACGACAAAATCTTTTCTCCGTCTTCATCCATCATAAGATGTGCTTTCTGACGAAGTGTCAAATCTATTTTCCCGTCTTCCTTTACTTTTACCACCTTGGCAGTCACATAATCCAGAACCTGAAACTGGCCTGCAAATTCGCTGGCAGGAATCAGTCCTGAATACTGATCATCTACCGCTACAAAGGCTCCGAAGTTTTTGCTGATTTCATAAATCATACCGCTCACTTCCTGATCCTTTTCATACGGGCTGTCTGTCTTAAGGTAAGGATATATTTTCATTGTGGCACACAGTCTTTCACTTTTATCAAGATAAAGACTTACCAGGATTTCATCTCCTTCTGATACCTTGGTGGTCTGCTGACGAAACGGAAGGAATAAATCCTTTTCCAGTCCCCAGTCAAGAAAGGCACCGATTTTACCGACCTGTGCTACTCTAAGCTTTGCTACCTGTCCCATCACAAGCTTTGGCTCATTGATGGTTGCAATCGGTCTGTCCTTTGAATCTTTATATAAAAATACTTCAATCGGATCACCGATTTCCATATCGGATGGCACCTGTTTTTTTGGAAGCAAAACCTTCTCATCCGCATCCTTCATAGATTTTGCCAGATAAATACCAAAATCTACTTTTTTTACCATAACTAAAATTTGTTTTTTGCCATATTCCAGCATGTCTGTCCGTCCTCCTGTTAAATATATGTTCTGTTTCAAGCTACTATGTCATATAAACTTCTAATGTGAAAATTCCACATTAGCATAGACTGTACCGTCCTCCTGACATAATGCAATGCCGAAAGTGTTTTCCTTTTGACTGTAAATATACGGATACATCTTATCCCCCAAAAGAGCTGATTTATGATAACTGGCTCTCAGTCTCTTTACAGGAAATCCCTTTGGAAGATATTCACACGCAATTCGAACATACTGACCGTTGTTTACGTGCATATTACTGTCAAGATGCATTTCCTTGACCTCAACCGGCTCTAAAATCTCATATTCCCCTTCAAACTTAATCTTTCGAGGGAGATATTCCATATCGAGCTTTTCCTCAATCGCATATCCGATTTTCATTTCCTCGGTCGGACGTCCCGGTACCATCTTCTCAGTATCCATCAAAGTCCACAGGGAATTGGCTACTGCCAGTTTATCCTGCTTTTCATTTTCCATAAAGAAGTTACGAAAACCAAAGCAGCCTTTGAATTCATAAGGGAAGGTCCCGATTTTTACTCTGTCTCCAAGCTTTGGTAATTCTATAATATCAATTTGCCAATAGCTCATGAGCCATACCAGATTCAGTTGTCTGCAATATCCCACACCAAGTCCCAAATCCTCCGACTGAAATGTGGAACAATCCTGAAAATAGTCCAGTAATGTGTTAAGCATAAGCTTGGAATCACTGTCTACTTCACTAAATCGAATTCTACTATCAAAAGAATACATAAACACTTCCTCATTCGGCGATGTTTTACGAAAACCTGATACATTATAGCACTATAACCAAGTTTCGTAAACCACAAAGCATTAACTAATAAGCTTTACACCTTTCTAAGGAGAAGTTCCACTACGAAGCCGTTATCATTGTAGAATTCCATACCGCCGCCCTGGCGCTCCATATAGAGCCTGCATAAATACATTCCAAGACCGTAGCCACTCTCACTTGCAGCATTCTTACCACGATAATATTTCTCAGCAAGCAATGGCAGGTCCTCAGCATCAACACCCGGGCCTTCGTCCCTGATGATTACCTTAATAAAATTTGTGGTTCCTCCATCTGCCAGAGAGATGTCCCCGGTCTCTGAAAAGCTGACTCTGATATCCGTCTTGGCATATTTGTAGGAGTTACCTACGATATTGTCGATTACCTGCTCCATACGCCTCTTATCAATATATACGAGACATGGGTAGATACTATTCTCTAAAATGATATTGCCATAATCAGAAAGGTTTCTCAAAAATTCCTCTACTACAATCGATTTTTCTTCGGTAGGAATTACTGCCACCTTCTCAAGTTCCTCAAGGTTGGCATGCATTACATCCGTCATAAGAGAACTTATGGTGTCGGCTTTATCAGCGATAGACTCTATCTTTTGGCTAAATCCCAGATACTCCTCTTTCTCATTTGCAGGTATCGTTTCCATCGATCTGGCAAGCTTTAAAGCTAACACTTCACAAGTTGCCTTTATAACCGCCAGCGGAGTCTTGATATCATGAGACAGTCCCTGTATAAGTTCCTTTCTGGCAATCTCAGCCTTTCGTTCTCTGTCGATGGACTCCTTAAGCTGCTCTCGCATAAGGTCAAAGCCTTCCACAAAGGCAGCATACAAAGTATTCTTTCTCATAGGGATAGGCTTATCCAAATCTCCCTTTGCAATATTTTGTGCAAAACCTTCCAGATCTTCAATAGGCTTAATAAAGGAGAAAAACATAATAAATATAATTACATAGCCACTAAACAGAACTGCAAGCCACAGAATAAAAGACGCACGAAAGAAGGCCTCACCAGCCTTCTCATAACTTTTCCTTATATCATTCCATGCAACCTTGCCTACATACTCTCCGTCCAAAGCAAGATCAAGCACCAATGCGCCGGAAGCATAAAACTGTGCTAACTCCGGATCATTTATCTCTTTAGACATAATGATATCGCAGCCATACTTTGCTTCAATCTCTTCTTCAGATAATCCGCCAGCCAAATCATTCTCAACCTTATAAAGCTGATCATTATAATGCACAATATCCCTCTTGTCATAGGCTGTTTCCTTGACCAAAACCAGGAAAATTCCTAATGACGCAACCATCAGTGCTGTAAATGCGACAACTATTCTTACTATACTTTTCATGCGAGCTCCAATATATATCCAGTACCCCAAATAGTCTTAATAAGTGTTGGCTTATTCGGGTCTTCTTCTATTTTCTCTCTAAGCTTTCTGATATGTACATTGAGTGTACTGTCACTGAAAAACGTGTCTCCCCATACCTCATCAAAAAGCACTTCCTTCTTAACAATTGTATTGCGATGTTCATAAAGGCAATTAAGCAATGCATATTCCTTTGCCTTAAGGGCAATACGTTTGCCTTGGATCAAAACAGACATGGTAGCTTCTTCCATTACAAAGCTTCCTGATTCACCACATGCCTCTGCTCCGGCTGTCTTATCAGCAACAGATACCAAACTGTCACTAATTCCGGCCATCTTCAGCTGTTGCACCCTCTTGAGATTCACTTTCACCTTGGCTAACAACACAGACAGACTGTATGGCTTCTTCACATAATCGTCTCCACCGATTGAAAGAGCAATCAGCACATCATCATCACTTTGTCTGGCGCTGATAAAGAGGATAGGCATCTGCATATCCTCTCTAAGCTTCTTACATATATCAAAGCCCAATCCATCACCTAAATTAATATCAAGCAGTACCAAATCAGCACTGTTATCCTGAAAAAATTCCAGGCATGCCTTACCACTTTCCACATATTCGGTAGAAACATCAAACATGCGGAAGTATTCAGCAGTCATCTTGGCTAATTCAATTTCATCATCTACTATTAAGCAGTTGTAATGCATTTTGCCCCCATACCTTTCTAAAGCTATTAAATCACTTTAATCTAGTATAACACACTACTCTTCCATAATCATCTTTACCGGTTCAAGTGTCTTGATTCGTCGGCCCATAACGGCACCGGTAGCAAGGGCCACTCCGATAATCATGATTGCAGTAAGTATATACGCCATTGGTCCAAGAATAAAATCTACCTTCTTAAAACCAAATACCAAAAGTCCTGTTTGCATCAGTTTAGCACCAGTAACCTGACCTACTGACAAACCAATAATAACTGCTATAGCTATAGCCGGCATATTAGACAGCATCACCTGACGTATTAATTCTTTCGATGAAAAACCTAAAGCCTTACAAACACCAAGATTTCTCCACTGTCTGTTGATATTTGTTCTGACAATCAGAGCCTCTACAAAGGCCACTATAAGGCATGTAATCAATGAGATTAGAAATGCAAATACCTTCATTACTACAGTAATAATCCCGGTTGTATTGTGAACAGCCACCTTGTAATCAAATGTCTCTTCCTCCGGGAAAATTTCTTTAAATTCCGCCTCATAATCTTCAAAGGTAACGCCAGGCTTTAAGAAAATATCAATAGTATACGTTCCGCTTGTAACTATAGTGGAAATCTTGCTTACCCCATCAAAAGTCATCATAGCTGTCATTCCCATGTTATTAAAACTTTGATAAAGACCACTTACAATATAGTTTTCCTCTACTCTATCAGTCTTGGCAGTAACTATATCACCTGTCTTAACACCTAATCTCGATGCCAAAGCACTACCAAGTATTATCTCATTAGGGTACGCAGGCCATCTTCCTTCGATAACACAACCACCCTTAATCATAGATGTATCCGATACTACTCTTATATTCGGTGACTGTGTACTATCCTTGCCCACTATCTTGCAAGAGAAAAAGTTCTCCTTATAGCAGTGATCTACTGTATCCATAGCAGATACCTTATCATATGTAGTATCATCACCCTCACAATATGCATCATACTCATCTATACCTGAAAGTTTAAGACAACCCTCATCTGTTCCATAATTCTCACGAAGTCCCAAAGCAACCATAGTAGATATAGTTAATATTAACATGATAAAGATGATACCAATCTGACTTCTAAACTTGCCAAAGGTTTCCTTAAGGGCCATGGTCACCGAGATTGGCATAGAGGTTTTATCAAAGGCAAACAGATTCTTCTTAAAATTATGAGTATTAACGCCGCCACGCAAAGCATCAAGTACACTGGTCTTGCTATATTCTCTGCCAAGAATGAGTGTCAGAATGGCAAATACGAGACATACACCAATTACCACACCCAAGAGACATTCCACATATATTGGCTGATTCCAAGGAAGTCCAAGTGATACATGAATAAGTATTCCAAACTTATCAATTAATGCTGCTCCCAAAGCCACACCGACAATGCTTCCGCCTCCGGATATAAGAACTAACTGACATAAAAGAATCATTACAAGCTCATTAACCGTATAACCCGTGGCCTCCATAATAGCAGTATTCTTCATATTAGTAAGGATGAAGTTCTTAACGCTGAAGTTAATAATAACCATAGCTATTACTAATATGATACATGCAAAAAGCATAAGTAAACCAACAAACATAAGTGGCATAATAAAGCTCGCTGTACCCATTATATCTGCCGGAAGGATGTTCATGGTTATCACTTCAGACCCCTGCATATTCTCCTGAATCCAGTTTACCAATATATCGCTTATATCATCCGCGATAAGATTAGTATCCATGTTTTTCTTTCTCGCAGTATCTGTCAGCTTACAATTAACAAACATCATCTTCGAAATCTTATCAGGGTTCTCAAAAGCCATTTTCTCATAGGTCTTGCCGGATACATAGCACTTATACATACCCATATTCATAGGGCTGCAGAACATATTATCGTCGTTAAAACCAGCCACCTTGAAGGAATATTCATAATCAACAATCTTGATGACAAAAGAATCTCCAAGTTTCACGGATGTAGCCATAGATGCCGGTAAAATGATCTCATTATCAGAAAGCTCTCCGACATCAGCACTGCAGGTCTGAACCTTACAGTCGTCTTCATAATCAAAGAACACTATAGGATGCTCTATCCAGTCACCCTGATTACGCTCTTTATACTTAGCACCATAAGCATATAAGAATGCTTGCCTCTCACAGTCCTTTAGATACACATTGCCCTTAATTGCCTCCTCAGCTTTGGCTACAAGTGCTTCGTCGTCATTCAGCATCACCATGATATCTGCGGCATTAATTCTTTCCTTACAATCTTCATAGATTCTTGTGGTTCCCAGAGCAAAGGACACACTTATGAATATCATCATTGACGCAAGCAGCGACAGTATGAAGAAGGTAAGCATATCGCCCTTTTGCTTTTTTATATTATTCTTTGCAATAAAGAAATATCTGTACACTAGTCTGTCCTTTCTACCATCCCATGTTCTGCAGGAAGTCTTTTAATTTGGCATGTCGCATCTTGGCTTCTTCCACATGTGGATTGGTTTCATCCTTGTAATCACCTACATAAGGCCCCAATTCCACTTCATCTGCTATCACTCCGTCTGCAAGATATATCACACGATTGCCCCTTTCGGCTGCCATAAGTGTATGTGTTACCATTACAATACTCTGACCTTCGTTATTAAGATCAGATAAGATATTAAGAACATTTTCAGTATTCTGTGAGTTAAGAGCGCCGGTTGGTTCATCTGCATAGAGCACCTCCGGACTATTGATAACGCCTCTAACTACCGCAACTCTCTGCTGCTGACCACCTGAAAGCTGAGTAGGAAACTTGCGGTAATCCATTTCCTCTATCTCAACTCTGTGTAATAATTCCTTGGCCCTACTTGCCAATGCTTTTCTATCATGGGACTTAAGCAGACCACACACCATAACATTGTCAAGGGCGCTCATACTGTCATTTAAGTAATTCTGCTGAAATACAAATCCCACATGATCACGTCTAAATTTGGCAAGCTTATCATTGTCAAATTTAGATATTTCTGTTTCTTCCACTTCCGTCTTGTCGCCAACTACTTTATCTGTGTAATAGGTGATAGTGCCAATACTTGGTCTGTCCATTCCTGATACAGCATAAAGCAGAGTACTCTTACCAGAACCGGAATTACCCATAATTACTGTAAAGTCACCTTTATAAATTGAAAGATTTAGATTTTTTAATACATGTTGCTGTACTGATCCATTGGAAAATGTTTTAGATAAGTCCCTGGCCGTTAATACTTTTCTCTTTTCTGATTCCATTTTTCTTCTCCGAAATATTTACTAATTCAACCTGTATATTAATTAATTTTTACGCTTGCACCATCTTTGATTTCAGAAGAATCATTCCATACAACCACATCGCCTGCATTGATTCCGGAAACAATCTCCACCATATCTGTACTTCTGGCACCTGTCTCAACTGCAGTCTTATGGGCCTTGCCATCTTTTGCTACTGTGACAAATGTGCCCTCCTCATCTTCCCAAAGAGCAGCTGTTGGTACTACAAGTGCAGTTTCTAACTGAGCAGTCTGAATCTTGGCCTTTGTCTCGATTCCAAGAATAATATCACCGTCAGGAGCATCAAGCTTAACCTCAACTGATATACCACTTTGCTGCTCATCTGCTATTCTTGATATTCTTGAAACCTTGCCTGCATACTCCTTATTCTTGATCGTAACACTGGCTGGCTGACCTTCTTCTATATTCACTATATCATATTTATTAACATTAAGATTTACGATAATATCATCAATTGATTTCACAGTAACCAGCTGCATTCCTTCGCCCACACTACAGCCCTCAGCAACACTGATTGATGTAACAATACCATCGAATTCTGATTTAACTCCCTGGGATGCATTTTCATATTTTGCCTTTTTATCATTAGAAGTCAACTCATTGGCAGCCTTAACTGCTTCAAGCTGTTCCTTTTCTCCTTTTGTCATAAGGCCCATCTGAGTTGCTGCCTTCTGGCTTGTCATTTCAGCTTTATACTCTTTAAATCCGGCAAGCTGCTGGCTATAATCATTAATCTCGTTCTGAATCCGGATTAGTTCAGGTGAATACTGCTGATCGTAAGCATTGCTCTCAATTAACTTAGTAAGGTTCTGATACTCCTCGGAATCCGGCTGATCAGCCAACTCAATCAATGACATTTGAAGCCTGGCACCTTCATCCGCAAGTGCTGCTCTTTTCTGAACAAGTTCCTGCTCCTTAGCATTCAGGGCTGACTGAAAATCTGTTATCTGCTGATCAAGGACTTTAAGATTTCTTGTGGCCTCATTATAAAGGCCTGCTGTCCTGTTATCAGTCTGCATAGAGTTGTTATAGCTTCCAAGGTCTGCCTCAGCACCATACTCAACCAAAGCCATAAGTCGCTCAAGCTCTGCTGAATCATAGCGAATCATCACATCGCCCTTCTTAACAAAGTCCCCTTCCTCAACCTCTATTTTACCAATCTTACCATCTACCTGTGCAAAAAAAGTTTTTTCAAGGTTGCTTTCTACCTTACCATTGAGTTCAAGGGTGCTGGTAAGCTCTCCCATCTGCGCTTTGTGCGAATTAACACGCATTGCTGAATTGGCATTCACCGATACACCACCAATGGCGATTACTGCTACAAGCACCGTTCCTATAAGTGCCTTTCCTCTTTTGCCTGTAAATACATTTTTCATTTTCTCTTTCATTTTACCGTCCTCAAATTCTTAATTCTAGTGGATGACTTTACTTTACAATACCTGTGGACGGAAGTCTTAATCTGTATCTTGTGCATTCCTTAACTAATTCTTAATTGAACTTTTTGAGACCGGAATTCTTCTTTTGCAATAAAAACGACAGACAGCGGACTATCGATTAAGGTAACCCACTGTCTGTCGTTTTTATTTTACTAATTTTTAGCCGACCACTTAGAAAAGACTCGGATATAATACTTCTTTCTAACAAGCCATGACAAAATCCATTTCATCAAACTGTTCATCGCTCAGATTTAAAAGTTTGAAAATACAGGTCTTTGCTATCTTTTTCATTTCGTCATTCAAGAAGTATTTTGAGATATTCTCTAATGTCTTGATAGTTACGATTCGGTCTTTATTTTGATATAAACCAATCATATTTGTTTCTTCGTCCGTGAAATTCATCATAAAAATCGTTCCTTTCTTGTAATTCCCCCTGTTTGTGTTCCTTATATTTGCATTATGCTGTGCAAATGTGAACATGATATAGCGAAATTATAACTTTTTTATAATGAATCTCTTATGAATTTCTTTACTTTTTACAATCTCTTTTCAATCTCTTCAATGATAATCTTCAGTGCTTTGATACGAGCATATTTTTTGTCATTTGACTCAAGGATATGCCAAGGGGCAAAGTCTGTATTGGTCTTTTCAATCATTTCATCAATAGCAGCTTCATACTGATCCCATTTTTCACGGTTACGCCAGTCTTCATCCGTAATTTTCCACTGCTTTTCCGGAGTGTTCTGTCTTTCTGTAAATCTGGCAAGCTGTGTATCCTTGTCAATATGAACCCAGAACTTAATCACAATACCACCGGCATCAGTTAAATCCTTTTCAAATTCATTCATTTCATGGAAAGCTCTCTGCCAGTCATTCTCACTACAAAAGCCCTCGAGGCGCTCTACCATAACTCGGCCGTACCAGGTTCTGTCAAAAATAGCAATGTGTCCGCTCTTTGGAAGACGAGTATAGAAACGATAGAGGAAATGTCTGCTCTTTTCTTCCGGAGTAGGACTGGCAATCGGCAGCACCTCATATCCTCTGGCATCGAGTGCAGAAGCCACTCTTTTAATATTACCGCCCTTTCCTGCGGCATCCCATCCTTCATATGCGATAACCAAAGGTATCTTTTTCAAGTAAAGCTTATTATGAAGCTTTTTCAGTTTCTTTTGAAGAACCTTGAGCTGGGCTCTGTACTCCTCATCCGTTAATACCTTATCCTTAAGCTCTATATCGCCAAGCTTTGTAGCCGGCAGCAGAGTATACGGATTTTCAACCAGTCTTCTGTCTTTTCCGTTTTTAGCAATTTCTTCTATTCTCTTGTCAATTGCACCGGTAATAATGGAAAGAATGTCACCTTCCATATCCTTTTTATCGCCGGACTCAATGACATGCCATGGACAATCCTTTGTGGCGGTTTCCTTGCGAATCTTTTCATACGCATCGCTGAAAACATCATAGAATTCATTCTGCCATAAATCTTCTTCTGATACACGCCATACGGTATCCTTGTTTTCGCTCAGTGCCAAAAGACGTTTTTTCTGTGTCTTTTTATCTACATTTACAAAGATTTTGATGATCAGATATCCGTTATCTGTCATACTTCTTTCATAGTTTTTAATGCTTTCAATTCTTTTCTTGGTTTCTTTTTTATCACTAAAGCCTGCCAAGTGATCCTTGACTACTTCATCCAGATATCCGCCGTCAAAGAATGTAAATTGTCCCTGCGCCGGCATCTTGATTGCATAACGGTATAAAAACGGCCTTCTCCATTCATCCTCTGAAATAGTATCCATGTTATAAACCTTAAAGAAACGCGGATCCATAAATTTGATGGTACCCGAAATTGCACTACCTTTTCCTGCTGCCCCAAAACCTTCTATCATAACTATAACCGGAAGCTTATTTTCCTTAATCAGAACCTGCTTTTTTGCAAGCTCTGCACGAAGTGCATCACGCTCTTCTTTTGTGTACTTACTTTGCTTTTCCTTACCCATAAATAAACACCTCCCAAGTACCTATTATTATACCTTTTTGAGATGGGTTCTTCAATCTGAGATAACACCAAAATCCTGAATTTAATCTATGCATTTTTCACATGTTTTTGTTATACTGATATCAATGAATTGGAAAAGAGTTTACAAATGAAAAAGACATCTAAAATACAACTATCTCATGCTACAATTGCATTATTTATTTTTCTGATTACCTGCTGCGCCGGAATGCTCTGTTTTACTTTGTTTCGTCATCGCTTTTTTGACGGATACAGCCAAATGACAGATTTTATCATCGATCAGATTGTATTGCAGGGAACCAATAAAACCGGAGAATGGTCCTTTTTCTGGCTTTTGCTTTTTACAGGATGTATTCTGATTTTACTTCTTTGTTTTCTGTTTTCAAAATTACTCTCGGTGAAAACCGGAAGGACAAATAAAACCTATTTGTATGGTGGCATTCTATGCCTTTTACCGGCGTGTTTCCAGACAATCATCTACGGCAGATTCCAGTGGCCTTTTTGGGGCTTTGGTCTTTTATTCGGATTCTTTGTATGTTTTTTGCAAAAAGATGCCCTTTCTCACATCGCATTCTTTCTTTGTATCTATTTTGATTTGATTCTTTGTAATGTCCTAAAAGG
>JAZUKG010000049.1:0-1811 GCA_045643145.1 Lachnospiraceae bacterium
TATATCAGCATCTACGGACTTGATGCTTTTGCCTTTAATGAGCTGATATACTCCTAAGCATGCGAAGAATCCCATGCATAATATGGAGATATACTTGAAAATATCAGTAATCTTATCCCATTTATCGCTTTCACCGAACATTTCATTGAATGTTCCGTTTAAAACGGAAAAACCGACTTCAGAATTTTCGGGACCTATAGGTTTAACATCGAGATTTTTTACCGAAACCGTAAACATCATGAAAACTATCAAAAACAGAATGAATAAAGCAAAATTTTTTTTAGCCACTTTTGATTCTCCTTAGTATTACCGGCAGACAATATTCTGCATTTCCGTGTCAAGGTTTTGAAAAAACCGGGAAATATGAATACCGTCAACTATGGCGTGATTCGCAAGAACAGTAACAGGCATAATGTATTTTCCTTCAGGGGTACTGCAATACTTTCCCCAGCTGATTCTCGGATTCGATTCATCGGAGGAGCCCGTAGGTTGGGTGAAGGAAGTGTAATTCAGCCAAGGCAGGGAAGTGATAAAATACAAACCTTCCACATCTTCATCTTCACTTATATCTCGTTTCTCTCTGGCAAGCGTTCTTTTCTTTTCAGCTGAGCAAAGATAATCGATATACGGCATATCATGATACAGCGTACAATAACTGTAGGTATCATCGGGAAGCAACTCAATATGTGAAGTGCCGCAGAATTTATATTCGACAATAGAATCGCCCCTTATTCTTTGCCGGAATTCAGGCACACTGTTTGCCGCTAAAGCTGCTGCACGAAGAAACGATAGGAAGAAGGAATAGCCGGTCTCTTTGCAATATTTAACAAGTTCTGTAACATCAGCGTTCACAGTAACACCGACAAACGGATTGGGAAGTGTACGGAAATAGTTGAAATGGTCTATTCTTTTGTATTGAGACATATCAATGATTTTATATTCCATTATATGCTCCTAAACTTATTATTTGTATTATTTTCTATAATAACCCTGTATGCCTCTATCAGCTTTTCAAAAGAGACTGCGCAGTTCGCAGGAGAAGTCGAAGGAAGCTTTACAGCTGCAATTCCTGTTTTTGGATAATTAAACATCGTATAATACTTATAAGATGCATTACCGGTAGTATAAATTCTTTCTATTTTGGTTCGCTCTAATAGAAACGGTATATCAGTTGGTACCGGATTACGGACAGAACTGTCGGACGCGCCGATAATATCGCATTCCTCAATTGAGTCCCATAATGCTATTTGATGTGACAGCATGAGCACCTTTTTATCTTCAACTGTTTCCGGAACCGATGCACCGAGAACAGCAGCCATAACCTTCCAGAATCTGTTATTCGGATGCCCGTAATAAAAACCCTGCTCTCTTGATTTCGGCGAGGGAACAGAGCCGAGAATCAGTATTTTTGAGTTTTTGTCATATAACGGCGGAAACTCATGCGTGACATGAGTGTATTCAGTATTATTTCTCACTGTCTTTAACAATAAAAGACGCAATAAAAAGCACTGCAATAACAATAAGCAACACAATCAGAAGGACCCTTAATATGCCCGATGAGAAGGCAAGACTAATGGGTGTATCCATTGCAGTTATGCCTATAATGAATAATACAAGCACCACAGAAGATAGAATTAAGCATGCCTTTCGCAGTATATTTCTCATACTACACCTCGTTTTTGCTTAGCTTTTAAAGTGATTTGAAGTTTATCATATTTCAAAATAAATGTACAGATAGCTATCCCGTATGTGCTGACGGCTAATTCAGTTTATTTAATGATTTCCTGATTGAAGGAATTAATGCCAACGCG
>JAZUKG010000050.1:0-1706 GCA_045643145.1 Lachnospiraceae bacterium
TTTGTGAAAATCTTTTCGGTAATTGTTTATATGGTAGTTCTTTACATTATTACCAAGGTAGTTATTGAGAAAAATGCCATTTCCATTTCATATATGAAGGTATTCGGATATAAGGCAAAGGAAATCCGTACACTGTATCTGACCACTGCAGCAATAGTAGTTCTGGTTTCTTTGGTAGTATGCATTCCGCTTGAAATCCAGATATTTAAATGGATTCTGGTGTTCCTTTCGAGTATGATTGAAGGGTATATATCGTTCTATTTGCCTGCATGGGTATACATAGAAATAGTGGCTGTGGGAATTGTTGCTTATTTTGGCATCAACAGGCTCCACGTTTACTCGGTAAATAAGATTCCGATGACAGATGCACTAAAGAATCGGGAATAAATTCTTTTGGCCGGGGATAAACCTTTTTTAAAAGGAGAAGTCTTTACTTTTGGTTCCTTTTATGCTAGTATTGGCACGCATTTGTTTACAAATCAAAAGGAGAGTTACCATGAAAAAAAGAAATATAATACTGATTACCGCACTTACCTGCTGCCTGGCTCTGTCCGGCTGCAGCGGCAGTGACAACAATACCGATCCGAAGAATGATACGGTAATATCACAGCAGAAAGACGATAACGTGAATTCGCAGGATGATACCCAGAAAAAGACTGACGAAGTAAAGAAGACAGAGTCATCAAAGAAGGCTTCTCCGGATGAATGGTTCAATTTTGACAAGAAAAAAGGAAAAGACGATGAGGTTATGGTGAGCGGTCATACCTTCAGCTTATCGGATGAGAACGTTGTCGATCTTGTCATTCCGGATTCACACGACGGGAAAAAAGTAACAGGAGTCGGTTCTAAGGCTTTTTACGCCTGCGGCTTCAGTACCGTTGTCATCCCGGACGGTGTCGATGTGATCGAAAGCTATGCATTCAGAGACTGTAAAAATCTTGCTTCGGTTTCAATTCCGGACAGTGTCACCAAAATCGATTTGTATGCCTTCAGTAACTGCGAAAGCCTTACTTCGATAACCATCCCGGAGGGTGTCGCAGAAATCCGTCAAAGTGCATTTGACGGCTGCACATCTCTTACCACCGCTTATATTCCGAGCACTATCACACTGCTTAGCCCGGACATCTTTGCAAAGTGCGACGCTCTGACAGCCATCTACGTTGTCAAAGGCACCTACGCAGATACCTGGTTCAGCGAGAACTACCCGGACAAGGTACAGTATCAATAAAAAAATGAATTATTATACATGAGTTTTAAATGCACCTGCCATAAACAGGTGCATTTTTTATTTTCGAATACACATTGCAGGCTTGCCTGGGTATGTTATGATAATTTGAGAAATCGGTAGAATTTACATCTCATATGATGAGGAAAAACATAATGAAAAAGCCAAGCATAAAAAATATAATAATTATATTATTGAGAGTATTTGTGTTGTTCGGAATATATTGTTTTGCGCATTTTGCTTATGTTGCCTCAACAACGTGAAAAACGATTATGTATTCAAATTCAGATTTCATAAACAATTGAGGGGCAGAGTAAACTGAAACATGATTATAGAATTAAAATATGGAAATACAAACACGTATTTAATTAAAGGCAAGGAAAAATATATTCTATTTGATACGGATTGGGCAGGTACATTTGAAAGATTCTGTCAGGCAATAAAAAGCAGTGGAATACAAATACAAGATATAGAATATCTT
>JAZUKG010000051.1:0-3035 GCA_045643145.1 Lachnospiraceae bacterium
AAGGATTGTGACAGTATCCTCGCCATTACCTTTGAGCTTTACCTTCTTTTCACGAATCGCACCATCTGCAAAGTACTTACTGATATCTGCACTGACTACTTCCGGTGTGTCGCTAGTAGCAGGCGCTACCTGCGTATCTTCCATGCGCGAATCACTACTGTCTGTATACTCACCAAAATCCTCATCATAGTCTTCTTCACTATAGAAATCATCATCATAATAATCGTCATAATCATCTAAACCACATGCTGTAAACAGTAGTAAAAATACTAAACTTAAATACGCTAGTCTTTTCTTCATCTATTACCTCAATTCTAATTGCTTTACTATATCAAATTCAAACTCCTGGCCTTTTGTACTGCCTCTGTCTTGCCGGTCACACCGAGTTTTTTATAATTCTCTGCAGAATAATACTTAACAGTACGTAGGGTAACTCCCAGAGTTTCCGCAATCTCTGCCTGTGTTTTACCTTCAGCCTGCAGTTTTAATACCTGCAAATCCGTTTCCTTAAAATCAACCAGGCTTAACTGCTTCATTCCGCCATAAGCCGGATAATGATCTGCCACAGCTTTCGTTTCTGCTAATACCTGCTTAAACCATTTTTTTGAAATCTTTGTATTATCGTTGATGTCTTTGCTGATTTCTTTGAGCAGCGGATAAACCAGCGCCCCTTCTTCTGACAGAATACGTACAAATTCATATTCTGAAGTTTTGATAAGTGCCTGAAGGAACAAATCCTTCCACTCCTGTTTCTGTCTGAATCGTATCACACTTTCTAAAATATCCAGTTCCATCAATATATAAACTCGCTTACTCTTTTCAGCGTATACTCGAAGTAATCCAATCAATGCATTTGCCCTGGTATAATCTGCATGAATGATATAATACCTCAGCTTCGTCAGATATCTGTATCGTTCTAATGTACAGAACTCCTTTTGTTCATCAGGGGCTTCCTCATTCATCCATTTATCTGCTGCTTCCTGATTTCCGTTATATAAAGCCAGCCTACAACAAAGTGCTTTATAGTTTGGCTGCAATTGTCTGGCATCCTCTTTGATCATTCGTTCTTCAAAGGTTTGCAAAAGTCGCATTGCATTGTTCATATCACCCAGAACAACATTTAGTCTGACCTGTATACCAATCGTTGCAAATGCCAATTCAATCTTTCCGCTGTCCTGATTCTCCAGCTGTGCTTTCGTCAAATACTTTAATATCTCATAGCTATCCATGCCTTTTTCATAAAAGCTTTCGCCCAGCGCATGAGCAACCATTCCATGACCATAACCACGCAGCATTTTCTCAATCAAAACACCTATTGTATTGGCCAGTAACTTATCCATTTTACTCCAGTCACAAAAATCCTTTCCACCATTCATGACAGATGGCTGATTATTGGTCACAGACATTTCCGGCAGTTTATCTACTCCACTTGTCACCAGCTTTGGATAATTCTTTATCAAATCTGCAATGTCAGCACTGCCTCTATGCGGCAAAGTAATATTGAGATAAGCCAATCTGCGAATAGCTTCTCTTTTCTCACCACCGGTTGTTTTCTCACTATAGCTTGTCAGCTTCTCATACCAGTATTCTGATTTTTCTTCTTGCATCAGTACGGAATGCAGCATGCTAAGTGCAGACATCAGTATCGGATCATTCTCAACATCTTCCTCCGGTAGCATCAGATAGTATTTGCGTAGTTCATAGTAAAAACCTGCTGCAGGGTTCTTTCTACCGTTTCTCACCAAAAGCGAACGAATATTTTCATTGTCACCAATCTGCTCATACATTTCCAACGCTTTAATAATGTTATCTCGATGCTCATAATAACGTCCTGCACTGTAAAAGCACTGGTTCATCATATTTTTGCCAAGCTTTTTATATCCTCTATCCAGTAGTGCTCTCCTGATAATGGGTCTGAAATGATACATTTCATCCGCTTCCATCAAAAAATTCCCCACACTACCCGAGTGTTCAATCAGCTGCGTGATTTTATCTTCTCCTGTGATTCGTTCTGCCAGTTCTTCATCAAAGCAGTCCACCACACTCATTTTCATCATAAAATCCTGAATGTCCATATCCCACTGGCTGATGACATGGTCATCCAAAAATCTGACAAACTCCTTGGCAACACGCTCATTTGCCTCTGTTTTAATTGGGATATTATCCTTGGCCAGTGCTAGGAACAATAAAATCACATAGGCATTTCCTTCTGACTTTTGATATATAAATGCGATATCATCCTGTTGCAATGTAATCTGTTTTGTTTTTGCTATGCTATCAATTTCTTTTTCGGTCAAATGCAAATCTTTTTCCGAAATCACAACCAATCGGCTGGCCATTTGAAATGGTCTGATCCAAGCAGGCAAACTAGCTCTTGAGGATATAATCACCCAGACATCCTCTCGCTCCATCAGTTTTGTTATAATCTGCTTTTGCTCTGCGTGTTGTATCAGGTGTGCCTGATCAAATACCACACAGCTAACAGATGAAAAATCCTTTTCTACCCATTCTGACTCCCCACAATCTATATATTCATAGTTGCGAAAATCGAGATAGTGTTTTAATAGAGTCGTTTTTCCGTATCCCGTTGCTCCATAAAGATATACATTTTGCTCCATACGTCTGGCCAACTGAAGCTTTTTGTGTGCTTCTGTAGGCGCAATATATTCTCTATTCAATCAAACCCCACCACCTTTATGCTTATTTACCAATTATTATTTTACCTTAAAAAAAGTACATATTTCTAGTGTACTAAGGTGCAAATTTCCTTAAAAATAGAACTTTTTTTATATTTTTTCCTCTAAATCTCTTGAAAACAAACAAAAAAATGGACCTGTGCTTATACACAGATCCATTTCAACACTTTATAAATTAAATTGCCTTAATTTTAACTAATTTAGAAAGACCTTTCTTTTGGAATAAAGCCTTGTACGCTTTCAGTTTCTTCTTTGGCACCTTGATTGTGGTTGCCTTGGTAATTCCCTTGAATGCATTCTTTGCTACACTGCCAGATGTCAGCTTGGTTGACTTAATTG
>JAZUKG010000052.1:0-1875 GCA_045643145.1 Lachnospiraceae bacterium
GACGACTCCACGGCGAGAAAGCTCAATGGAATACGCATCGTTGGTTTCCTTATCGTTCTGATAGCCGTGAAGCATGAGAACAGCCGGAGCCGGATTTGATGCAGTTGCAGTCTTTGGGCGGTAAAGCTTACCTGTAATAACCTCTGGATTACCGTTGGAATCTGTAATGCTGTAGGCGACTTTGGTTACTTCAACTTTACCAAAACTGGTCTGGATGCTGTTGGCAATAATCATGCATGCGAAAATTGCTACCGTAAAAACGCAAAATAGAATCAGTGATTTTTTGCTTTTCATGAAACCTCCATTCTCCTCAATGACATTGATTATAACCCAGTTTTTCTACTCTTTGTTGCAGATATTGAATGAATTCCTGTTCTTTTCTTTATCGTGGGAATTGGTAACTTCTACGGACTCCTGTCACATCCTCTATAAAATCAGCTGTAAGTATATCATACACAGTTGACGAATGGATAAAAATTAATGATGTTTAAAATACAGCGCCATTTTCACGGGATGGGCATCATGGAAAAAAGAAAAACGAAGAAAGTTAACGATTTACAGTCACTCATTATCCGCGATATTCATGGCATGAACATTTTCAAAAGAATCGTGCAGAGCCGCATCATCCTTACCGCGTTATTACTTTTGATGCAGATACTGCTGATTCTCCTGTTCATTCTGCGGTTACAGCAATATATCGAATATTATTTCCTCGTTTCCATTGTTCTTTCCGTTGCTTTTCTGATTTATCTGACCAACCGGCAGGGAAAAAACGAATTCAAAATAGCATGGTTCATACCTGTAATGATATTTCCCCTTGCAGGTGTCATATTCTATTCTTTATATCTTACTGATTCCGGAGAGCGTAAAGCAAAACGAGCTTTAATGAGAATCAAAAACCAGATTGCCACAATGTCGGACTTCGGTGACCCTGAAACACACCTGAAAACAACGTATCCGGATATTCTCGATTTACAGAAATACCTCATTCTGGAACGTTTTCTCCCTTATGAAAACAACCAGATTGATTATTTTCCGACGGGAGAAGCTTTTTTCACTGACTTCATAGCGGCACTCAAAAACGCACAGGATTTCATCTTTCTGGAAACATTCATTTTAAGAATTGAGGAAACGTGGGACATGATTCTTTCTGTTCTTGAAGAAAAGGCTGCAGAAGGCGTTGAAGTCAGAGTGATGTATGACGCGTTCGCATCCCCAATGGCATCCGGACGCGCTTATGTAAATTTCCTCAAATCAAAAGGGATACACGCAGTTGTGTTCAACCCGATGATTCCCGTTTTCACGACACGACAGAATTTCAGGGATCACAGGAAAATTTACATCATTGATGGAAAAGTCTGCTATTCCGGTGGTTTGAATTTTGCAAATGAATATTTCAATTATGGAGAAAATTATTTTCCCTATTGGAAAGATAACGCCATAAAGATTCAGGGAGAGGCAATCCGCAGCTTTACAACAATGTTTCTTGAAAACTGGAACATGCAGGGCAACAGGAAAGAATCTGACAACTATGCACGTTTTCTGGATGTCGCATACAATAAATACGCATATTCCGGTCTGACCATTCCCTATGGAGATGATTCATACAACGATGAGAACATTGCCGAGAACGTATACCTGTACATGACGCATTCTGCAAAGAAATACCTGCACATCACATCACCATATATTCTCCTGGACAATACGTTCCAGGAAGCCTTGCTTTTTGCCGCACATCGCGGAGTTGATGTCAGAATTATAGTGCCGTCAGTTCCCGACCATTTCATAACATTTTATATAGGAAAGACATTCCTTAAAACACTCGTGGAAAACGGCATTAGAGTGTACCTGTACAAGAAAGGTTTCATCCACGCA
>JAZUKG010000053.1:0-23861 GCA_045643145.1 Lachnospiraceae bacterium
GTTGACATAATCTGAAAAATCATCTAGAATAACATATGTTATATATCATGCAATATTTAATTGCGAAAATAGCAATATTTGTAATACAAGAGGGATGAAATGGCAAGAAAAGTAAGTATCACATTAGAACATATAAAGGAAGCTGCTTTTGAGACGGTGAGAGCAGAAGGTATGGGGAGTCTCACAGCCAGAAGATTAGCAGAGAGAGCAGGTTGTTCTACACAGCCGATTTTCCGTGCCTATACCAATATGGAGGAGCTGAACAAGGAAGTTTTTGAGATGGCGATTGTGTTTTTCTCAAACTTTTATATTGCTTGTAAAAAGAGAAACGAAACCAGAGATTTACCATTCGTAGAATTTGGTTTGGCTTATATTTCTTTTGCGATGGAAGAACCAAAGCTTTTTGAAACTTTATTCTTGTCCTCGCAGAAGTACGGCAGAAGCTTATACGAGCTTTTAAACGGTTCTACCGGTGCATTTATGAAGGAAATGACAAAAGCAAAACAGATGGGAGTAAAGGATCCGGGCGAGTTATTTATGAAGATGTGGATCTTTATTCACGGAGCAGCCTGTATGTCGATTACAGGTGACTACGATTTGCCAAAGGAAGAAACCGTTCGTTTACTTACTGAGATGTATGAAAAGAATGCGAAATAAGCTTTTGAGGGGTAAGAAGGTATTATGTCAGATTTAACAATTATTCAGCGTATAGAGGATAATTATAAAAAGATGAGTAAAGGTCACAAAAAGATTGCGGCCTTTATTTTGGATCATTATGAATCAGCTGTGTTTATGACAGCTGCAAAGATTGCCACAGAGCTTTCTATCAGTGAATCTACCGTAGTTCGTTTTGCAACAGGTTTGGGTTATGATGGATATCCGGAATTTCAAAAGGAACTGGAGGAATGGGTAAAAGGACACTGGAATACCGTGCATAAATTGGGTGTTCAGTACAAAAACAGTACCCAGTCAGAAATTCTTCAGTCTGTATTACAGTCTGACATGGATAAATTACAGGATACGATTCAAAATATTGACCATGAATCTTTTGAACGTGCGGTGGATATTTTATTGCAGGCAAAGCATGTCTATGTAATCGGACTCAGAAGCTGTGAGCCGCTTGCAGACTTTTTAAGCTTTTATTTATCTATGATCAGAGGAGATGTCATTTCTGTACGAACCACCTCTATGACAGAGCTTTTTGAACAGATGCTGCATGTGTCAGAAGAGGATGCGGTAGTGGGAATCAGCTTCCCACGATATTCCATGCGTACACTGAAAGCAATGGAATTTGCCAATGACAGAAATGCAAAGGTGATTTGTATAACTGACAGTGCACATTCACCGATGGCGCTTTATTCATCCTGCAATTTGCTGGCCAAGAGTGCGATGGTGTCTATCGTAGATTCTCTCGTAGCACCGCTTAGTGTAATCAATGCATTGGTGGTAGCTCTCTGTGTAAAAGCACCGGATCAGGCCAGAGACAATTTGAAAGAACTCGAGCGTGTATGGGCAAATTATCAGGTGTACTTAAATGATGAAATCAATTTCATTGAAGATGACTTAGAATAAATGATGTAACTAATATTTGGAGTGAAAATGAAAAAAGTAATTGTAATCGGAGGCGGCGCTGCAGGTATGATGGCGGCCATCTTCAGTGCAAGAAACGATAATCAGGTTATTTTAATAGAACAAAATGAAAAGCTGGGTAAAAAGCTGTTTATTACCGGAAAGGGTCGCTGTAATGTGACCAATGACAGTGATAGTGAGACACTTTTATCCAATGTGGTTTCCAATTATAAATTCTTATATAGCGGTTTCTATGAATTCGATTCCGCTGCGTGTAAACGTTTTTTCGAGGATCTGGGCGTAGAACTGAAAACGGAACGAGGAGACAGAGTATTTCCAAAAAGTGATCACTCCTCAGATATCATTCGAGCCCTGGAAAACGAGTTGGGACGTCTGAAGGTGGAAATCAGAAAAAATACCAAAGTAACTGATTTGGTAGTAGAAGAAATAGAACCTGCAGAGGATGATAAACATGCACCGACCAAAAGAGTAAAAGGTGTGGTGGTTCAAAATAAGCAAAAACTGTTAGCTGACAGTGTTATTTTAGCAACCGGCGGAGTGTCTTATCCGCTGACGGGAGCCAGCAAGGATGGTATGCTTATGTGCGAAAAATATGGGCACAAGGTAACGGATTTATATCCTGCCCTGGTACCGCTTTTGACAAAAGAAACCTGGTCACATGAGCTGATGGGACTTGCCCTAAAAAATGTGAACGCGACAATCAAACAGGGAAAAAAGGTACTCTATGAGGGATTTGGTGAAATGCTTTTTACCCACAAGGGAGTAAGCGGACCGCTTATTTTGTCAGCCAGTTCTCTGGTGACCAAGAAATTTCAAAAGGGAGACCTTGATTTATATATTGACTTGAAACCGGCTTTGACCGAGGAACAGCTCGACAAGAGAATTCTCAGAGATTTTGATGAGATGAAGAAAAAACAGCTGAGAAATGCGATGGCAAAACTGCTTCCGTCGAGATTGATTGCACCGGTGATTCGTATGGCAGAAATTTCGGAGGAAAAAATCGTAACTGAGATTACTAAAGAGGAAAGACTCAGACTCGTGCATACTCTGAAAAATCTCAAATTGGTTGTGACAGGGACCGCTGATTTTAATGAGGCAATCATTACTCAGGGAGGCATCTCAGTCAAGAATGTGAATCCATCTACTATGGAATCAAAAGTTGTTGCAGGCTTATTTATTGCCGGTGAATGCCTGGATTTAGACGCGTTTACAGGCGGTTTCAATCTGCAAATAGCCTGGTCAACAGGTTATTTGGCGGGTATGAATGCCTAAAATGTACTGAAGTTTATGTTATTATATGATAGAAAAAATATGCAGATAAGGAGCAGTTATGAGTATTAATATTGCAATTGACGGACCTGCAGGTGCAGGTAAAAGTACCATCGCAAAAAGCGTGGCAAAGAAAATGGGATATATTTATGTAGATACAGGTGCAATGTATCGTGCTATGGCACTGTATTTGACCAGATGTAATGTAGATATGAACGATGGCGAGGCTATCAGCAGAGAGTGTACAAAGCCTGATATTTCATTGAAATATGAAGACGGAATGCAGCAGGTTTTATTAAACGGAGAGAATGTAAACGGGCTGATTCGTACCGAAGAAGTCAGTCGTATGGCCTCTGTTTCTTCTGCTAATCCGGCGGTCAGAGCAGCACTTCTGGATATTCAGAAAAAATTAGCACAGACTAACAATATTATTATGGATGGCCGCGATATCGGGACTGTTGTACTGCCGAATGCAGATGTCAAAATTTTCCTGACTGCTTCATCTAAAGTGAGAGCAAACCGAAGATATATTGAGCAAAAAGCAAAAGGAATCGAATGCAGCCTCGAGGAAATTGAAGCGGATATCATCGAAAGAGATCATCGAGATATGACCAGAGCAACCGCGCCGCTTAAACAGGCTGAAGATGCTGTACTGGTGGATTCTTCTGATATGAATATTGATGAAGTAATCGATGCAATTTGCAAAATTATTGAAGAGAAGATTGCTTAATTATAAAGTGAAATTGTGACAAAAATAAGGAAAACAGAATGGAAGTAATATTAGCAAAATCTGCCGGCTTTTGTTTTGGAGTAAAACGAGCAGTCGATACGGTATATGAACAGACCGGCAAAGATCAAAAAATATACACCTACGGACCCATCATTCACAATGAAGAAGTGGTACGCGATTTAGAAAAAAAAGGTGTAACAGTAATCGAAAATGAACAAATGCTTTCCGAAGTCGAAAAGGGGATTGTAGTCATCAGATCCCACGGCGTAGAAAAACGAGTTTATGATTTGATTGAAAAAAACGGACATACACTGGTGGATGCGACCTGTCCTTTTGTAAAAAAGATTCATAAAATTGTAGCCGAGCAAAGTGAGTCGGGCAGAAAAGTTATCATTATCGGAAATGCCACACATCCAGAAGTAGAGGGCATTTGCGGCTGGTCAAAGACCAAACCGATCGTGGTAGAAACGCAGGAAGAAGCACTAAATTTAGAACTGAATTCGGACGATAAAATATGTATAGTTTCACAGACGACATTTAACTACAATAAATTTCAAGAATTAGTTGAAATTTTTGAAAAAAAAGGTTATGATAGTATTGTTGTGAATACTATATGTAATGCGACGGAAGAAAGACAAACAGAGGCACGTAAAATTGCCGGTGAAGTTGACATTATGATAGTGATAGGTGGTACTCACAGTTCGAACAGCAGAAAGCTGTATGAAATCTGCCAAAAGGAATGTGAAAACACTTATTTCATACAAACTCTGGAAGATTTACATCTGGATACACTGAAATCAGCCAGAACGGTAGGAATTACCGCTGGGGCGTCTACCCCGAACAATATTATTGAGGAGGTTCAAAATAATGTCAGAATTAACTTTTGAACAAATGTTAGAAGAATCATTAAAAACAATTCATAATGGAGAGGTAGTCGAGGGTACAGTTATCGATGTAAAGGCTGATGAAGCTGTTTTAAATATCGGATACAAGTCAGACGGTATTCTTACCAGAAACGAATACACAAACGAACCTAACGTAGATATGACTACAGTTATGAAGCCTGGCGACACAATGGAAGTTAAGGTTGTTAAGGTTAATGATGGAGAAGGACAGGTTATCCTTTCCTACAAGAGACTTGCTCTTGAAAAAGGAAACAAGAGAATTGAAGATGCTTTCAATAACAAGGAAGTACTCACAGCTAAGGTTGCACAGGTACTTGACGGTGGACTTAGCGTAGTTGTAGATGAAGTTCGTATCTTCATCCCGGCTAGTTTAGTATCAAATGTATATGAAAAAGACCTTACAAAGTATGCAGGTCAGGAAATTGAATTCGTAATCAGCGAATACAACCCAAGAAAGAGACGTTACATTGGTGATCGTAAGCAGCTTATGGTTGCTAAGAAGTTAGAAGCTCAGAAAGCTTTATTTGAAAAGATTGCTGTTGGCGATGTAGTAGAAGGAACTGTTAAGAATGTAACAGATTTCGGTGTATTCATCGACTTAGGCGGAGCAGACGGACTTCTTCATATTTCTGAAATGTCTTGGGGACATGTTGAAAATCCAAAGAAGGTATTCAAGGTTGGCGATACAGTAAAAGCTTTAATCAAGGATATCGACGGAACAAAGATTGCACTTAGTTTAAAATTTGATGATACAAATCCTTGGAAAGATGCTGAAAGCAAATATGCAGTTGGTAATGAAGTAACCGGTAAGGTTGCCAGAATGACTGACTTTGGTGCTTTCGTAGAACTTGAAGCTGGTGTTGATGCACTTCTTCATGTTTCACAGATTTCTAAAGATCACATTGAAAAACCTTCAGATGTATTAAAGGTTGGCGATGAAGTAACAGCTAAGGTTGTTGATTTCAACGCAGCTGACAAGAAGATCAGCTTAAGTATCAAAGCTATGTTCGCTCCTGAACCAAAGGAAGAAGCAGTAGTTGAAGATGCTGATGTAGTAGCAGTTGATATTGATGCTGTTATCGCTTCTGAAGATGCTGAAACAGAAGAATAAGATTTTTGTTTCAATCGAAATTTGAAAAACTATAGACTGTATGTTTTACATACAGTCTATTTTCATTTATGCAAAGGATTGCGAGGTGCTTTTATGGCAGGTTATGATTATGAGTATTTCAAAAAAGCAGTATATGAATTGACTAAAATTGATTTGAATGCGTATAAAGAAAAGCAGATGAAGCGCCGTATTGATACGTTAATTGCTAAAACAGGAGCAAACGGATACGATTCCTATGTAGCGCTGCTGAAATCGGACAAGGCTATTTTTGAAGCCTTTGTAAACTATTTAACGATTAATGTGTCAGAGTTTTATCGTAATGCGGATCAGTGGGAGTTTTTGGATAAAGATGTATTTCCGGAACTCGTTAAAAAGTTTGGTCCAAAACTAAAAATCTGGAGTGCAGCGTGTTCTACAGGAGATGAGCCTTATTCGCTGGTAATGGCATTGTCAAAGCATGTTCCGCTCAGTTCCATTCATATTATTGCTACAGATATTGATAAACAGGTTTTGGCCAAGGCGCAGGTGGGATTATATAGTGAAAAAAGTCTTTTAAATGTGCCGGCTGATCTAAAGCAGAAATATTTTACAAAAGTCGGAGCTTCTTATCAGATCTCTGATGAAATCAAGAAATGCGTGGAATTCAAACAGCACAATTTGTTAAAGGATGATTATCCGGCAGATTGTCATTTGATTGTTTGCAGAAATGTATTGATTTACTTTACAGAAGAAGCAAAGGATGAGATATTCAGAAAATTTAGTGCCAAGATTCAGAAAGGCGGTTTTCTGTTTATCGGAAGTACAGAACAGATTATAAATTACAAAGAAATGGGATATTATCGTAAAAATTCTTTTTTCTATGGTAAATAAAAAGAACACCCTTCGGGAAGATATGGATTGTTTTACAAATCGTTTCCGAAAGGGTGTTTTTTATTATTCATCGTCATGATTGCCGTGTGCCAGCATATCCAGGATATGAAGTGCATATTTGGTAAATTGTTCGCGAGAGTGTTTAATCTCATCGGTAAGCTCAAAGTAACAAATTTTATCCTCATAGGAATGCTTGAATACCGGCTCGAATAAAATATCCCATTGAGGCAGGAAAGTACCATCCTTTTTCGTATAGCAGGTAGAAGCGGTAGCCTGTTTTCTAAACTGCTTGTCTACATAGGTGGCAACGGATTTATGAAGTGCCATATCCTCCTGCGGGAGATAATAATAATCTTTGTAATTGCTGTAAAAGTATTTCATGATGCCATAATGAATCGGAACCATGAGGAGCCCTTCATTGTCGTGACATTGGAAACGACAGCCGCGTGCATGCATGGTCAGTGGCTTTGGAAAAGTAAACGGAAATCTGAGTTTCATACAAACCTGTGTGATTTCAAACCCGTTGTTGTCCTCTGATTTGGTAGAATGCACCTTGGTTACACGGAAAGGCTGCAGGAAAATATCTGCATAGGTTAAAATCGGCAGAATAGAGAACATACCCTTCATATCATCGCTGTTGTGAAGGAGCAGAAGCTGTAAATTGTATTCTGTCGGATTCTTTACATAGTCCTGATATACAGTAATGAGCTGACCGCCATTATAGGTATCTTTTCTCTGAATGTCCATATATTGTTCAACGGTTTTTTGTTTTACATTTGGCAGGAACAATACCTTTTTGTACGGCATGATTCGTTTGTAAATATCAACACCGGTCATGGCACTGAATGGCTCTTTTAAATCATATTGCTGGCATTTTTGTTTCATATACGGAATATCAAAGTTATTTCCGTTGTAATGAATCAGAATTTTATGCTCTTTGCAAAGAGAAATAAAGGCGCTTAGGATATCCTTTTCCTGCTCCGGTTTTTCGGCAAAATATTGAGTTAAATGCACCTGATTATTCTTGAAATAGATACATCCGATGAGGTATAAGCTGGATGTTCTGGCGGTAAATCCGGTGGTTTCAATATCCACAAATAAAATATCCTCTTCAGGACCAATCAGGGAGAGAGGATAGTTGCAAAGCTTGGTGGAAATTAAGCTGTTGACTGTCTTCATAGACATACTCCTTTTAGACGAAAAAATATTTTTTTCGATTGGTTTTAACAAGGGTATTATAGCATAAATATAGGGGAAATATATAGCATTTTATTGAGAAAAATGATACAGTAAAACTAGAGTTTTTTTACAAAAAAGAACATAGAAGAAAGAAGGTAAGTTATGGCTGCTAGTTTAACATTTCATGGGGGTATTCATCCCTATGACGGAAAGGATTTAAGCAAAGATAAACCTATCGAAAATATACTTCCTTCCGGAGATCTGGTTTACCCGCTCAGCCAGCACATTGGTGCGCCGGCAAAACCGGTAGTGCAAAAAGGTGACCATGTTTTGACAGGACAGTTAATCGCTGAGGCCGGCGGTTTTGTATCGGCTCCGATTTATGCCACTGTTTCCGGAACGGTAAAGACAATTGAACCGAGACGTACCGTAGTCGGTGACTTGGTAAATTCGATTATTATCGAAAATGATGGCTTGTATGAGGAAGTAGATTATGGTCCATGTAAGCCGTTAGAAGAACATACAAAAGAGGAAATTCTCGAAAAGATTCAAAAGGCAGGAGTAGTCGGTATGGGAGGCGCAGGTTTCCCAACTCATGTCAAGCTTCAGCCAAAGGATCCGAGTGCAATTGATTATGTCATCGTAAACTGTGCAGAGTGCGAACCGTATTTGACCTCTGATTATCGTGTGATGATGGAGACTCCGGAACGTATCGTAGGAGGACTGAAATGCAGTCTGGCACTGTTTGACGGGGCCAAGGGTATTTTGGCAGTAGAGGATAACAAGCCTGACTGTATTGCAAAATTAAAGGAACTCGTAAAAGACGAGGAAAATATCGTAGTAAAACCGCTCAAAACCAAATATCCGCAAGGAGCAGAGCGTCAGCTCATCTTTGCAGCTACAGGAAGAGCCATCAATTCAGATATGCTTCCTGCTGATGCCGGATGTGTGGTAAACAACGTAGATACCGTATCAGCTATCTATGGAGCTGTATTAGAAAACAAACCGCTTATGTATCGTATCGTAACCGTAACAGGTGATGCGATCAAGGATCCGAGAAACTTCAGAGTCAGAATCGGAACCAATTATCATGAACTGATTGAACATGCCGGCGGATTTGTAGCAGAACCGGAAAAGATTATCTCAGGTGGTCCTATGATGGGATTTTCCATCTTTGATTTGGATTTGCCGACTACCAAGACGGCATCCGCTCTTTTATGTTTCCTAAAGGACGAGGTATCCGCAGCAAAGACAGGACCATGTATCAACTGCGGTATGTGTGTTGAGGTTTGCCCGGGACGTGTCGTTCCGTCCAAGCTTTCCAAACTCGCTGAGAGAGGGGATAAAGAAGGCTTTGTCGCTATGAACGGTATGGAATGCTGTGAGTGCGGCTGCTGTAGCTTTATTTGTCCGGCTAAAAGACCTTTGACACAAGAGATTAAATCCATGAGAAAGATGGTACTCGCTGACAGAAGAAAGAAATAAGTATTTTCATAATAGACAATTTAGGAGGATTATCATGAGTGAATATAGGAAGGTTTCATCCAATCCCCATATTCGAAGTAAAATATCTACCAATATGATTATGTTCGCCGTTGCCTTTGCACTTTTACCGACGACAGTCTTTGGTATTTACAACTTTGGGTTGTCTGCGCTGATTTTGGTACTCGTAACCGTACTGAGTGCAGTCATCTTTGAGGGATTGTTTTGCCTGATTTGTAAAAAAGAACTTACTATAAAGGACGGCTCAGCCATTGTAACCGGTTTGTTACTGGCACTGAATTTGCCGCCTAAAGCACCTTGGTGGATTGGTGTCATCGGTGCATTCTTTGCAATTGTTGTTGTAAAGATGCTCTTTGGCGGTTTGGGACAGAACTTTATGAACCCGGCACTCGGAGCCAGATGCTTTTTATTAATTTCCTTTGCATCCATTATGACCAATTTTGATTGTGATGCGTATACAGGACCGACGCCTTTAGCTTTATTAAAAGCAGGAGAAAAGGTAAATATCTTTAATATGGTAATCGGTAAATGTCAGGGAACCATCGGTGAAACCAGTATGGTAGCCATCGTATTTGGAGCCTGCATTTTGATTATGCTGGGTGTTATTGATCTCAGAATTCCTGCCAGCTACATTATTTCACTTCTCGTTTTCCTGGTACTGTTTTCAGGAAAAGGCCTGAATTTTGACTATTTAGCAGCTCATTTATCAGGCGGTGGATTAATGCTCGGTGCTTTCTTTATGGCAACGGATTATGTCACGAGACCGATTACAAAGAACGGACAATATGTATTTGGTATTATCCTCGGTATCTTAACCGGTATTTTCAGAGTATTCGGAGCCGGCAGTGAGGGTGTTTCCTATGCGATTATTATCGGTAACCTTTTAGTTCCGCTTATTGAAAAGATTACCTATCCAAAACCATTTGGTAAAGGAGGGGAAAAGTCATGAAGCAGATGATAAAAGACGCAGTGATTCTGTTCCTGATTACCGTAATCAGCGGTGCACTTTTAGGTCTGGTGTATCAGGTAACCAAAGATCCAATCAGACTTCAGCAGGAAAAGGCACAAAAGGAAGCGTATCAGGAAGTATTTAATGCAGCAGATTCTTTTGAAGAGGTCTGTGTCGATACTGACATGCTGACAGGTAATGCGATAGAAAACGGGTTTGATGCACAGATTGATTCCGTGGTTGCTGCACTTGACAGCAGCAAAAATACACTCGGATATGTGATTACGGTAACCGATCATGAAGGTTACGGCGGAGATATCCAGTTCTCAGTCGGAGTGACAAAGGAAGGCCTCGTAAACGGCATTTCCATTTTACAGATTTCAGAAACTGCCGGACTTGGTATGAGAGCAGAAGAGGTATTAAAGCCTCAGTTTACCAATAAACAGGTAGAGAGCTTTAGCTATACCAAAACCGGTTCCACCAATGATTCAGAGATTGATGCCATCAGTAGTGCAACCATTACCAGTAATGCAGTGGTAAATGGTGTAAATGCAGCACTTGATTGCTTTAGAAGTTCTCTGTCAGGCTTAGAGTAGGAGGTGATATAGATGAATCAATGCGGTGAACGTTTATATAACGGATTAATCAAAGAAAACCCTACTTTTGTACTGACACTGGGTATGTGTCCGACACTGGCTGTTACTACGAGTGCCATGAACGGACTGGGAATGGGACTGACAACGACAGTCGTACTCGCACTTAGCAATGCATTTATATCAGCTCTTCGAAAGGTGATTCCGGACAAGGTACGTATTCCGGCCTTTATCGTAATCATTGCCAGTTTTGTAACTATGATGGAGCTTTTATTAGAGGGCTTTTTGCCATCTTTATATGATGCACTCGGAATCTATATTCCTTTGATTGTTGTAAACTGTATTATCCTCGGAAGAGCAGAATCCTATGCCAGCAAAAATCCGATTATCCCATCACTTTTTGATGGTCTCGGAATGGGACTCGGATTTAGTTTTGCACTGACCTGTATCGGTATGGTACGTGAGCTTTTGGGAAGCGGTCAGGTATTTGGCTATAGTGTAATGCCGTCAGGTTATATTCCTGTAAGCATTTTTGTTATGGCTCCGGGAGCATTCTTTGTACTGGCTTTATTAACAGCAGTTCAGAACTATATCAAGGCAAAGGGTGAGGCTAAAGGCAAGGATATGAGCAAAATCCAGTCAGGCTGTAGCGAAGACTGTATGAACTGTGGCGACAAGGGTTGCAGCAGACGTTTCTATGATGCAGATGCCGGTTCTGATGCCAAGAAAGATTCCGAAAGCAAAGCAGAAAAAACAGCAGAAAAATCTGAAGAAGAAAAAGCAGAAGTAAAAGAAGAAATAAAAGACAAGGAGGAGGAATAAGATGACAAATTTGATTTTATTATCGATTGGCGCAGCACTTGTCAATAATGTTGTCCTCAGTCAGTTTTTAGGCTTATGTCCTTTCCTTGGTGTTTCAAAAAAGGTAAAAACAGCACTCGGAATGGGAACTGCCGTAATCTTTGTTATTACGCTGGCTTCCTTTGTATCTGCTGTGATTTATCAGTTTGTATTGGAAAAGGCGGGTCTGACCTACTTAAAGACCATTGTTTTTATTTTTGTTATTGCCGCACTGGTACAGTTCGTAGAGATGTTCCTCAAAAAATATATGGTTTCTCTTTATGAATCACTGGGTGTTTATTTACCGCTGATTACTACCAACTGTGCAGTACTCGGTGTGGCACTCACCAATGTGCAGAAGTCATATGGCATTCTGACCAGTGTAGTAAACGGTCTGGCAACAGCAGTCGGATTTACCATTGCTATCGTGATTTTGGCCGGTATCCGTGAAAAGACAGAGTATAACGATATTCCAAAACCATTTCGTGGCATGCCTATTGTCCTCGTTACTGCAGGACTTATGGCAATCGCGTTTTGCGGTTTTTCAGGATTATTATAGGAGGCGCGTATGGATATCATGGGTATTATTTTAGCCACTGTGATTGTAGGCGCAGTTGGACTCTTTATCGGTATCTTTTTAGGAGTTGCCGGTATCAAATTTAAAGTAGAAGTAGATGAAAAAGAAGAGCAGGTTTTAGAAGCTTTGCCGGGCAATAACTGCGGCGGATGCGGTTATCCGGGTTGTAGCGGTTTGGCCAGTGCCATCGCCAAGGGTGAAGCAGCCATCAACCAGTGTCCTGTCGGCGGCGAACCGGTAGCACAGAAAATCGGCCAAATTATGGGCGTGGAAGCAGGAGATTCTGTCAAAATGACAGCTTTTGTAAAATGCCAGGGGGATTGTGATAAAACCAAAATCGATTATGAATACACAGGAGCACAGGATTGTCAGATGCTTTCCTTTGTACCAAACGGCGGACCAAAGACCTGTAATTACGGATGTCTCGGTTACGGCAGCTGTGTAAAAGCATGTCAGTTTGATGCGATTCATGTTGAAAATGGCGTTGCAGTAGTAGACAAGGATAAATGTAAGGCCTGCGGTAAATGTGTTGCAGCATGTTCAAAGAACCTCATTGAACTGATTCCTTATGACTGGAAGTATGCAGTTGCCTGCAGCTCCCGTGATAAAGGACCGGTTGTAATGAAAGGATGTAGTGTAGGATGTATAGGATGTACACTTTGTGCAAAGAATTGTCCTAAGGAAGCAATTACCATCGACAGTTTCCTGTCACATATTGATCAGGAAAAATGTACAGGTTGCGGAACCTGCGCAGAGAAGTGTCCAAAGAAGAGTATCATCAGTAACCAGTAAACCAGAAAAGTAATCCCTGTCGCAGGTGCATGGATTACAGAGCAGCACACCTGCCAAAGCGAAATAAAATGAAAACAGAAAACGCATGGATTAGTTATCAGAAAAATGATTTAGAACAGCTCGAAGCACTCAGCAAAGATTACCGTCAGTTTTTAGATGACGGAAAGACAGAAAGAGAATGCGTAAAACAGATTGTGAAAAAAGCAGAAGAAAACGGCTATAAAAATATTTGTGAAGTCATCAGCAAAAAGAAAAAATTAAAAGCCGGTGATAAAGTATATGCCGTAAATATGGATAAGGCTGTAATTATGCTTCAGTATGGAAAGAAGCCTCTCGAAGAAGGACTGAATATTCTCGGAGCACATATTGATTCGCCGAGACTTGATATCAAACAGAACCCACTTTATGAGGATGGCGGCTTTGCTCTTCTCGATACCCATTACTATGGCGGTATCAAAAAATACCAGTGGGTAACCATTCCGCTGGCACTCCACGGAGTCGTAGTAAAAACAGACGGAACCAAGGTGGATATCGTAATCGGAGAAGAAGATACAGATCCTGTATTGTTTATTTCAGACTTATTAATCCATTTATCTCAGGAACAGCTCGAAAAGAAGGCTGCCAAGGTCATTGAAGGAGAAGCACTGGATATCATCATTGGTAACAGACCTGCCGTAAAAAAAGGCAAGGAAGAGGAAAAAGATCCGGTATCCAAGCTGGTAATGGATTTATTAAAGGATAAATATGGCATCGAAGAAAAAGACTTCTTATCTGCTGAAATCGAAGCAGTTCCTGCAGGAAAGGCCAGAGAAGCCGGTATCGACAGAAGTATGGTTCTCGGATACGGACAGGATGACAGAGTATGTTCGTTCAGTTCATTAGAGGCTATGTTAAAGGTAGAAAAGCCGGAAAGAACTACTTGTCTGATTCTCGTAGATAAAGAAGAAATCGGTAGCGTAGGTGCAACCGGAATGCAGTCCAGATTTTTTGAAAATACAATTGCTGAATGCATGAACTTAACCGCAGATTATAGCGAAATTGCACTCAGAAGATGTTTGGCAAATTCGAGAATGTTGTCATCTGATGTCAGCAGTGCATTTGATCCGGGCTTTGCATCCAGCTTTGATAAAAAGAATGTAGCCTACCTCGGACACGGAATGGTATTTAATAAATTCACAGGTTCCAGAGGAAAATCAGGCTCAAATGATGCCAATGCGGAGTATTTAGGTTTTATTCGTAAGGTTATGGAAGATGCCAAAGTGGCTTATCAGACCGCTGAGCTTGGCAAGGTTGATCTTGGCGGCGGCGGTACCATCGCATACATTCTGTCTCTGTATGGCATGAATGTCATTGACTGCGGCGTGCCGGTTCTCAATATGCATGCTCCTCATGAAGCTACATCCAAGGCCGACCTTTATGAAGCCTTCAAGGGATATGTAGCCTTTCTCAAGGCATAATTGGTGATATTATGAGTGAAGCAAAAGATAAAGAATTGTTAGGAAACGAAAAGATAGAAGAAAATATCGAAAAATTCCTACAAAATCAGACAGAGGAAGCACTGGCAAACCTGTTGTCCTCTATTAGAAAGCAGATGGATAACGGCGCATCCTTTGTCGTAGCAATTGATCCCAATTTTATGACAGGAATGCAGATCAAAGAAGTGGTACTAAAGGATGGCAGGAGCGTAGGCCTTATTTTTACCAGCTTTGAAGAACAGATGAAAGGGTCAAAAACTATATCTACATTCATGGTTAGTATGAAGCAACTTTTTAAAGCAGTACTTTCCAATGATATGACCCAGGGATTATTATTAAATGCATATGGAAAGGCATTTGTACTGGATAAGACGTTAATCCGTCTGATAATAAAGGAATAATCGATAAATGAAAGATGGAAAAATGATTCGTAATAAAAAGAACAAGGAAGTTTTTAGTATTAGTACAATATTATCGCTACTGATTATCGTAGCCATGGTGATCGTGATGTGTATCAGTAAGTCGATACCCCATAAATTGAGTGCATTGGGTGTGTTGATTGCGACAGTCATACTGTTGATTGACACCGGCAAGCAAAGAAGACTAGCAGCAGAAAAGGATGAGTTGCAGTCAGAAAACAAGGAGATTCGAGATATCATCGCTTCTGCCAATATGGGTACATGGCGAATTGAACTGGTAGAGAACCGTGAGCCTCGCATGTATGTTGATGATACTATGAAAAGACTGCTCGGTATCGAAGGGCAGGACAGAACTCCTGAACAGACATATACCGACTGGTTTGAAAAAATCAATCCAAAGGCAGTGTCATCTGTACTCGAAAGCGTAGAAAAGATGCAACAGGGGAATTTTGATGAAAATACCTACTTGTGGGAACATCCTTTAAAAGGAACCCGATATGTTCGATGCGGCGGTACTGCTGAGAAAATTCCGGGAGGCTTTGTTCTGAGCGGATATCACTATGACGTAGATGAAGTGGTACGTGAGGATCAGGCAAAGGTCGAACAGCTGCATAAAGCATTAGATGAAAAGAATGAATATTATTCGACTCTGGGTACTTTGGAAGGTATTTTTTACAGTATGCATGTAATCAATCTTTTGGATGATACAGTAGAGGAGTTTAATTCTAAAAACGAAGTAAAGGAAATCGTAAACCATCGTGACGGAGCAACTGAAATGATGGTTCAGGTTATGTCCTTGACTACAGTGGATGAACACAAGGATGCGGCACTGGAATTTACGGATTTGACTACATTGGCAGATAGAATGAAGGGTAAAAAGCTGATTTCACAGCAGTTTATCGGGAAAAGTACAGGTTGGTTTCTGGCAAGTTTTATTGCCATGGAAACGGATGAAATGAACAGACCAACCAAGGTTATTTGTACCACACGTATTATTGATGATATAAAGAAAGAGGAAGAGAGACTGATTAAAAAGGCTCAGACGGATGAACTGACAGGACTGCTGAACAGACGTGCTTATGAAGAAGATATCTATGAACACAATGATAAGCCGGAGCAGGATGAATTTATTTATATTTCTCTCGATGTAAATGGTCTGAAAGTAGTCAATGACAGCAAAGGACATATGGCCGGAGATGAGTTAATCATCGGTGCCTGTCAGTGTATGAGAAGAATACTCGGACCTTATGGTAGACTTTACCGCATTGGCGGAGATGAGTTCGTAGCGATTATTACAAGTAATACAAAAAATATCACAAAGCTTCTGAGTGATTTTGATAAAGAAATCGCCGGCTGGACAGGATCGCTATTAAGCAGTATTTCGATTTCTTATGGCTGGATCAATAAAGATGAAGAGCCGGGAGCATCCGTGAGACAGCTCGGAGCCATTGCTGAAGCCAGAATGTATGAAGCAAAAGATGCATTCTACAAGGAGAAAGGATTTGACAGAAGAGGTCAAAGAGATGCACACAAGGCTTTATGCGATCTGTATACCAAGATTTTGAAAATCAACATTACAGATGATACTTTTGAAGTCGTAAATATGGATATCACAGAACAAACGACGGATAAGGGATTTGCAGATACCATATCGGGATGGCTTTCCGGATTTGGAAAATCCGGCCAGGTACATAGTGATGATTTGGAAAATTATCTGAAAATAACAGATTTGGAATACCTGAAAAATTATTTTAGGGAAGGCAAGACCTCTATCAGCATTTTCTATCGCAGAAAATATGCAGATGGATTTAAGCAGGTAGCGATGGATATGATACCGGCAGACGATTATACTCCGGATAATCAGACCCTTTACCTGTATGTAAAAGATATAGATATGTAAAATATGTGAGTCTGTCCTGTGTATGCAGGATAGACTCTTTTCGTAAAAATGGAATACAGGAGTATGAACATGGGACAGAATAAAAAAGAAAAAAATAAATATAAAAGGACACAGCTGGCATGCTATTTAGGGTTTGTTACGCAGGCAATCTGTGCGAACTTTGTTCCCCTTTTATACCTGACATTTCACAATACCTATCAGGTATCCTTTCGTATGCTGGCGTTGATTTCTACTTGTTTTTTTGTGACACAGTTGATTGTTGATTTTGCATGCGTAGGAATCGTAGATAAACTCGGATACAGAGCATGTATCATTACGGCTGAAGTGACCTCCGGACTGGGTATTGCGGGCCTGGCATTCATTCCGGATTTGTTGCCTTCTCCTTATGCAGGGATTATCGTATGTGTCATTATTTATGCAGTTGGAAGCGGATTGACAGAAGTACTCGCCAGTCCGATTATTGAAGCTTGTCCTTTTGAAAACAAGGATGCAATGATGAGTCTTTTGCATTCCTTTTATTGCTGGGGATCTGTTGCAGTGGTTTTAGGTTCTACCGTATTTTTTGCCTGTTTTGGAATCTCGCATTGGCGAATTCTAGCGCTTATTTGGTCCATCATTCCTATCTACAATATTTACAATTTTGTGACTTGTCCGATTGAACCGCTGGTAGAAGAGGGCAAGAGTATGACAATGTCAGAGCTGTTTAAAACAAAAGCTTTCTGGGTATTTATTATTCTGATGATATGCGCCGGCGCTTCTGAAATCTCAATGTCGCAGTGGGCATCTGCCTTTGCGGAATCGGCGCTTCATGTATCAAAAACAGTAGGAGATTTGGCCGGACCTTGCGGCTTTGCAGTATGTATGGGAATCAGTCGTTTACTCTACGGTAAATATGGAGAGAAGGTTGACCTTAGCGTATTTATGATGGCTTCCGGTAGCATGTGCCTGGCCTGTTACTTGATAGCGGGATTGGCAGGTATTCCGGTTCTGGGATTGATTGGTTGTGCAGCATGTGGGTTTTCGGTAGGTATTATGTGGCCGGGATCTATCAGTATTTCATCACAGATTTTGCCGACAGGAGGTACAGCTATGTTTGCTCTGCTCGCACTGGCAGGAGATTTGGGAGGGGCAGTCGGACCGGCTATTATTGGCAATGTTTCGCAGTCAGCAGGAGACAATTTGCAGGCAGGAGTACTAGCCGGCATCGGTTTCCCGATTGTTCTCGTACTTTGTGTGTTTTACATTCGAAAAAAATATAAATAAATGCCGGATTTTTGATACAGAAATTATCAAAATTAACCGATATAAATTAATAAAATGTCTATTTCTATACTAGCATCAGAAAGGAATCTGTATGAAGAAAAAGGTGGCTCTTTTAGCAAATGGCTGGAATGGTGAGAATCTCGACAACTTTATAAATGGATTTACAGGTAAGTTCGCGGATCAAGAGATGGATCTCTTTGTATTCACGTCCTATTCTTTGTCATCACAAAATGTTGCTGAGCGAGATGCGGAGGATTCCATTTATTCCCTGCCGGATTTTTCATTTTTTGATATGGTGATTGTATTTGGTTCCGGTATCAATTCGAATCTGTTAATTGATCAGATTATAGAAAAATGCCAAAAGGTTGATGTTCCGGTTATATTGCAGGGAAGTGAAATGGATGGAATCACCTCTGTTACAGTGGATAATTATGTTGGAATGAGGGATTTGTGTGAACATCTGATTTCACAGCATAACGTAAAGGATGTTGTTTTTATAGCCGGAAATAGTGACAATAGTGATTCGAACTTTAGATTGAATGTAGTAAAGGACACTCTGAATGCGCATGGATATGAGCTGGAGAAAGAGAATATCTATTATGCAAACTGGGAACCTACATATATACACACATATATAAAAAATACATATGGAGATGGTAAGAAAAAGTTACCCGATGCTTTCATCTGTGCAAATGACCAAATGGCCATTTTTGTAATGGTATTTTTGGAACAAATCGGAGTGAATTTGCCGGATGATGTCATTGTTACCGGTTTTGATAATTTACATGCCGGAAGAGTATATTACCCTTCTCTGGCAACTGTGGATCAGAGTTATTTTGAGCAGGGAACCGAATGTGCAAAGCTGTTTTTGGACATGCAACAAGACAGCAAAATTGTCAAAAAGAGTATCATCCCATGCGTGGCAAGCTTTGGAGAAAGCTGCGGATGTATGAATTGCAAAAATGAGATAGAACTGAGAAAGCAAATTGGCCGAAATGTATGGTCAAATCAGTATACAGATGACCATATGAGCGGAAGAGAAGCACATATGGATATGTGTATCATGTCAAACTCACAGTTTGATAAGATACAGGATAGCATTTATAAGGATGTCTTTGCAACATCCGGTGTAGAGACCGATGATTTTCATATTTACTTAAATTCTGAGTATAAAAATCTGGCGTATATGGATGGAACCGGAAATACAGATAGTACAGATATTTTTTCGCAGGTTTTAGATGTGCTGGCTGCAAAATCAGATGGAGAGCTTTATATCCAAAGCACTATGGATATCAGCCAGCTGTTGCTGGGATATAAGGAGGATGGAAAGAGTAAAACATATATTTTCAAATCACTCAAGGTCGATAATTCAACTGTCGGATACATGGTAATGGGATATACAGATGGTTCATTTGAGAGCAGAAAATATATTGATTTTTCCTCAAGTCTGAATAAGACATTAAAGAAATTCCAGAGAAATATTGATGATTTCAACAGAGCAATTCGAATTCAGGAGCAGGCAAATATTTTCTTGAGACAGACGGTAGAAGCTTTGGCGTCAGCAGTGGATGCCAAGGATTCCTATACACACGGACATTCTGCCAGAGTAGCTAAATATGCCAGAAAAATAGCTCAGGTAGCAGGAATGACAGAAGAAGAGTGTGATGATATTTATTTGGCCGGATTATTACATGATATTGGCAAAATCGGAATCAAGGATGATATTATCAATAAAAAAGGAAAACTTACGACTGACGAGTTTAGTGCCATAAAACAGCATCCTGTTTTGGGCGATGAAATTCTGGCAAAGATTGAAATGTCGCCGGTTCTGCGAGTCGGAGCAAAACATCATCATGAAAGATATGACGGAAAAGGTTATCCTGACAGACTGAAGGGGGAGAATATTCCTCAAATAGCCAGAATCATCGCTGTTGCTGATGCTTATGATGCGATGACTTCAAAACGTAGTTATCGTGATTTGATTCCGCAGATGTATGTACGTGAAGAACTGGTAAAAGGGATAGGGTCACAGTTTGATCCAACTTATGCCAAAATTATGATTCATTTATTAGATCTCGATGAAAAGTATGAAATGAGAGAGCAACAAACAGAGATCGTTTTCGAGCCTCATACAACTTACTTATTTGATTATTACAGAACGATAGCTTCGCCCGGAATTCACATCACGGATTGTCCGATTTCGATAAATATAACATACAAAGCATTAAAAGACGGAGGAATGCCAACCCTTCTTTTATATGATTCTGCAGATGCCAAGTTTTATTTAGAAGAAAATTCATTATCAGAGGAAATGGATTTTATTGAATTTGGCAGCGTTGATCTGAATGGAGATATCGCAACAGACTTTATCAAAAAAATGCAGCGAAAAGCTACTGACTTAAAGAAGATAAAAACTGTTTCCGGAAAAGTATATGATGCAACGATCACATTAATAAAACAAGAAGATCATCTGCTAATCCAAATGAAGACGCAGGAATATGAGGATGAAATCATTTTTGCATTATATGATGCTTCCAGATTTATTTATTTAGCATTTACAGGCGATCATTGTCGACTGGATGTTTTAGATGTAGAAGTGGCAGAAAATCCGGTTGAAAAAGATTACATTCCTCGTATTGCAGAAAAAGTATCTTTTATTGATGGACCTGTTGGAGATATACCAAATGTTCAGATAGACGGATGGAGAGCCGATCATTCAGAAGTCATTGAGATAACAAAGCAGATGGATATTCGTTTTCATACCAAGAGTTTGCCTTCATCCAGACGAATTTGGCATTGCCCGATTATATGCCTGTTTATTTCTGATGACGGAACAATAGACGGCCCAAATTATCAGGAATTGGCATTGGCCAGACTCGATGGAGAAGTCTGGAATGAGGATGAAGAAATCATAAATAGTAATTCAATCTCTACAGGGGATGATTTTGGAAACTGGAGTATTTGGAAACAAAAAAATAAAGCCGGTGTGGATTGTGAAGTATCTTTATCCCATCAGAAAGATGTGGTATATTTAAAGGCGGAGATCAGTGGATTAAAGCTGGAAAATGAGACAAAGCTACCTGAAAATATTGAAAAAGTATATTGTTTTATTACCGGCGATCAATGTGCGATTACTGATATTCACATTGTTTAATAATTGATTGACATCATTAGGCGAAAAGACAAAATAAGGAAAGAATTGCTGTAAAAGCAATTCTTTCCTTATTTTGCATTGTAAATAGTGTATAATAAAGAGAAGAATGAAACGGAAGGAAAATACAAAAAGGTTTTTGACATGATAAATATAGTAGAACTGGAGTGTCCAAATTGCGGAGGTGATTTGCAGCCAATCAATCAGGATATCTGTAAGTGCGGTTACTGTAATGCCTATTTTTTGATTGAACGAAAAGCAGATCAGGTAGAACTTCAGCCCCATAATATAAAACCGGATATTAAGCCGGAAACAAAAACAGAAACTAATTTAGAAACAAAGCAAACTATGTCGCCGGTGGCGAAACGTATTCTGGTAACAATTGCCTGCGTGTATGGAGTTTCGTTTTTGATAGCAATCGCTTTCTCTCTTTTAAATTTATATTTGCCACCTAAACAGGTTCCGAAGGTAGAGCCTGTTATAAAGCAGGAGGTAGAGGAACCGGAGGTTGAAGTACCATTTCAAAGTACATACTTTAGAGCCTTTGTCGAGGAGGTTTACTCAAAAAAGGCAGAGGAAGTTAGCCAGGAGGAACTTTCGCAGATAACATCCATTAAACTCCGAAAAGAATCGCAAAAAGAGTATATTGATTATCGCATGCTGGATGGAGAAGAAAATACATTTGCACTGGCAGAAACGATTGGAGTTCGACTTGATGATATTCAAAAGTTTACAGGATTAAAAGAACTCGATACCGGTGGCAGAAGCGTTGGTATCACGTCTCTTTCAGATTTGGAGAGGCTGGAATGTATCAGCTGCGCAAATAGTCCGAGTGAACTGTTAAAGGTGCTAGAAAATCCTGAAAAAATCACAGCGCTGAGCCTGATTTATTTTGATGATACGATGGAAGGAATCGACGAGTTTAAAAACTTGGAGTATTTATATATTAGCAATTCAAAGCTTACCGGTGTGAACCAGTTAGCGCAGCTATTGCACTTGAAACAGCTGATTTTAGATACGGATGATTTGATGAATTACGAGGCAATTTCTGCATTGGCAGAGTTAAATGTATTGGAAATCACATCAGAGGAATTAAAAGACATTGAATTTCTGTCAGAGCTTCAGGAACTGGATACAGTCAGTCTGATTTCAACCAAAGTCGTTAATATCAGTTATTTAAAACAGCTTCCCAAGCTCAGACATTTAACCCTCGACCATGATAATGAGATAGATAATTTTAAGGTAATTGAAGAATTAACAGATTTAGAATCGTTATATCTGTATTGCCTGCACCCGGATCGAATGCCAAATCTGGAACATCTGGAACATATGACGGATTTAACCATTGATGGCCTGATGAATCTAAAGGCATTACAAAACCTTACGCAGCTGGAACGCTTATATATCAGAGGCTGCTTTAAGCTGGACTTTAGCTATTTGTCATCGATGAAATCTCTCAAAGAACTGGTGATTCGTTGTAATCCGGATAAAGTTGAAAATTTGGAGGCGCTGGCAGGCTTGCCACAGTTAGAGGTGCTGGATTTGAGCAGACTTTTATTGCTCGATGACTGTACATGGGCTTTTCGTAAAGCCGGACTGAGAGAACTGTATTTTAATGATGCGCATTGTGCGATCGATTTATCTGCGATGCAGGTCAATGAAACACTGGAAACACTCGAAATCAATCATTTGGATTTGTATACCAATGTCAGATGGCATAAGTATCAAAATATACCATTGTATAACTATGACGAGTTAACGGGAGAGGATTATCGAAAACTGCTCGCATATTTTCCGAATCTGCAGATATTGTCAGCAACCGGTGATAAAATTGATGCGATTGATTTTGCATTGTCAATGCCAAACCTGGTCAGAATGGATATTTCAGATAATTATGTCAAGGATTTGACCCTGTTAAATGAACTTGAAAAACTGGAATATGTAAATGTAACGGAAAATCCGATTACAAAGGAACCGGAGAGCGGCAGTTACATATTGGTTCGATGATGGTTTTCTTAGCGGTTTGTAAGAGATTTAGAAGAAAAAATATTAAAAAGTTCTATTTTTGATGATATTAGCACCTTAGTACACTAGATATTTGATGAATTTTTAAGGTATAATGATAAATGTTAATGGATGTTATGAAATAGTAAGCATGAATAATTAATGTTCTCGGAATGACATTTGGACAGTTAGCCATTATTGGAAGTGGTGGATATACTCCAGAGGATGTAAGGGATGTAATTCTTATCTTCTTGATTACTGGAAAGATAATGTCGATAATAAATATATAAAAATACAAGAGGGATGGTTAAACTAAATGGCAGCATATGATACTTATACAGTGGATTCAATAGATAGTAATGTAGGACAGTTTAAGGTTGAAAAAGGACAGGTAATAGGTAAGGCTTTTGAACTTTTGAACTATGAAGATTTTCCAAACGAATCAAAAGAGTTTATTGATGAGATAAATAGTCGTGGTCGGATTGCCAATGAGATGTATAAATTATCACGTCATAGAGAGCAGATGTTTGCCAGTGGATTTAAGGCCGGTATGTATATTTGCAAGTTCGATGAAGATGAGCAAATGATAAGCTTTGAGTTCACTGATGGAACAAGGGATATGTTGGGCTATGATGGCCTTGATGATTTACCTAATGAATTTGACAGCTGGATTAAGACTCTGATTCCAGAAGAAAGAGACTTACTTGTAAAGCTGTTTTGGGACACAGTAAAAATTCACAG
>JAZUKG010000054.1:0-22172 GCA_045643145.1 Lachnospiraceae bacterium
TTGGCAGGTGCTTTCTTCTTTGGAAGTGTTACCTTGTCAAGTTTCCAGATATCATCTACGTATTCCTGGATTGTTCTGTCTGATGTGAACTTACCACAGCATGCTACGTTAAGGATTGCACTCTTAGCCCATCCTTCTTCATTCTTGTAAGCTTCTTCTACTCTCTTCTGAGCCTGAGCATATGCCTTGAAGTCTTTCAGGATGAAGTATGTATCAGCCTTGGCTGTACACTGTGTATTCAGGAGTGAATTGTAAAGGTCGCGGAAAAGTTCCGGATCCTGTGGTGCGTATGTTCCGTTAATCAGCTGCATCAGCACCTTACGAATATCTGCATCGCTGTTGAAGATATCCATTGGGTTGTATCCACCAAAGTTTTCATAGCGGATAACTTCGTCAGAAGAAAGACCAAAGATAAATGCGTTTTCCTCTCCAACTTCTTCTACGATTTCTACGTTTGCACCATCCATAGTACCGATTGTAAGGGCACCATTTAACATGAACTTCATGTTACCTGTTCCTGAAGCTTCTTTAGAAGCTGTTGAAATCTGTTCAGAAACATCAGCTGCAGCAAAAATCATTTCTGCATTTGATACACGATAGTTTTCAATAAATACGACTTTAATCTTGCCGTTAATAGATTCATCGTTGTTGATGACATCTGCTACGGAGTTAATTAACTTAATAGTCAGTTTAGCATTTTTATATCCTGCAGCAGCCTTTGCACCAAAGATGAATGTTCTTGGATAGAATTCCATTTCCGGATGTTCTTTGATTTCATTGTAAAGGTACATAACGTGCAGGATATTCAACAGCTGACGTTTGTACTCATGTAATCTCTTAACCTGTACATCAAAGATAGAACGTGGATCTACTTCTACGCCATTGTTCTTTAAGATGTACTCAGCCAGACGAACCTTGTTCTGATATTTGATATTCATGAATTCCTGCTGTGCCTTCTTGTCATCTGCATATACAGCCAGCTTGTTGATCTTGGAAAGATCTGTAATCCAGTCAGCACCTACATGATTTGTTACCCACTCAGCTAATAACTGGTTACCATGTAACAGGAAACGTCTCTGTGTGATACCGTTTGTCTTATTATTGAATTTTTCAGGCATCATTTCATAGAAATCTTTTAATTCCTGATTTTTAAGGATTTCTGTATGAAGTCTGGCAACACCGTTTACGCTGTAACCTGCAGCGATTGCCAAGTGAGCCATCTTAACCTGTCCGTCATAAATGATTGCCATCTTAGCAACCTTTTCATTGTTTCCAGGATATTTTGACTGGATTTCTAAAATGAAACGACGGTTGATTTCTTCAACGATCTGATAAATACGAGGAAGAAGTCTTGAGAAAAGTTCGATTGGCCATTTTTCAAGCGCTTCTGCCATGATTGTGTGGTTTGTATATGCACAAGTCTTGGTTGTTACTTCCCAAGCCTCATCCCATGTTAAGTAATGTTCATCCATAAGCACACGCATAAGTTCTGCTACTGCTACAGTAGGATGTGTATCGTTGAGCTGGAAGGTTACTTTTTCATGGAAACCATGAATGTCATCATGAGTTCTCATATATTTTTCTACCGCTTCCTGAACAGATGCAGAGATAAAGAAGTACTGCTGTTTTAAACGAAGTTCCTTACCTGCATAATGGTTATCGTTTGGATATAATACTTCAACGATGTTACGAGCCAGGTTTTCCTGTTCAACAGCCTTCTGATAATCACCCTTGTCAAAGGAATCTAACTGGAAGCATTCTACCGGCTGAGCATCCCAGATACGAAGTGTATTTACGATACCGTTACCATATCCGATGATTGGTAAGTCGTAAGGGATCGCTGTTACTGACTGATATCCTTCCTGTCTGAAGTTGTTACGTCCGTTTGCATCCTGATATACAGTTACATATCCGCCAAATTTAACTTCCTTGGCGTATTCCGGACGACGAAGTTCGAATGGATTTCCGTCTACTAACCAGTTATCCGGTGCTTCAATCTGATATCCGTCTTTGATTTTCTGTTTGAACATACCATAACGGTAACGGATACCACATCCGTATGCCGGATATCCTAATGTTGCTAATGAATCCAGGAAACAAGCTGCAAGTCTTCCTAAACCACCGTTACCAAGAGCTGCATCCGGTTCCTGATCTTCTACCATATTAATATCAACACCGAGCTCATCTAAAGCTTCTTTTACCTGACCATATGCCTGCATATTGATCATGTTGTTTCCGAGGGCACGACCCATCAAGAATTCCATGGAAAGATAATATACAGTTTTTGCATCCTTCTTTTCGTACTGTTTCTGAGTTTCCATCCAGTTTTCGATGATCTGATCCTTGATTGCATAGGATACAGCCTGGAAAATCTGCTGTGGAGTTGCCTCTTCCATTGTTTTACGATAAAGAGTTCTTACATTATAAAGAACACTTCTTTTGAAAAGTTCTTTATCAAAAGTTGATGATACAGGAATTGTTGTTTTTTTAGCTGCCATTATTTCCTCCTAAAATTAAATAAGTTGTATTACATTTTTCTTTGTTTTCCCACTTATATAGTATCGGCTTCCCTTCCGAATATCTTGATATTATACACGAAAGAATCTTTACGGTCAAATGAGGACCGTTATCCTAGAATAACCATAAAAACTCCCAAAGTGTTTGATGTTTATCTATTTTATCCTCAATATCCACGCCGTCAGAGGCATGGCTGTAAATCTTTTGATCCAAAACGGCGACCTTGGATAAAAATTTCATACGATAAAATACAAAGGCATGTCCGTATATTTCCTTGGCCAGCGCCTTTGGCGGGATATGCTTCCAGTCATTTTCTTCAATATATTGATAGGCCAGCTTCTGACAGTATTCCTTATTTAACATGGAAAGCTCCATCGAAAGCTTGATTCCTTCTTTTTTTACTTTATGTCCTTTTTTCATCAGTTACTGACTCCGTTTAATAGTTTGACATATTCGATATATTCTTTTGTCTCATTGGAATATTCAAGGTTTGGTACATCCTTGATTTCATAAGCCAAAGGATCTGTATTTTTTTCTGTCTGATTTTTTATTTCATCTATTTCAATCATAGTTGCCATGATACGCTCTGCATCTTCCAGTTTTCCTTCCTCACCGGCCTGACTAAGCGCCTGTGCAAGCAGCATAATTGCCTGCTCATAGGTGGATATCTGATATCGGTTCAATTTGCATCCGCTGATGACATCCCGGCACATCTCATCATAAAGACTTTCTTCTTTTTCAATCTGTGCCATTGCAAGGTAGGCATATCTGACTCTCTGATTCTTTTTTCTTAACTGCTCGGCATAATTTCTGAGCACAGGACTCTCTAAATTTTCTGCCTTCACTTCCCTGGCTACGATTTCTGCCTTTGCCTCTGTATAAAACGGCAAAAGCTTGACAGAAATATCCTGCCGACCATCATAACGAAAGCTCATTGCCACTCCCACATAAATACACAAAAGTCCTGCAACTACGGATAATACTTTCATTCCTTTGACAGCGGTCTGAGAACTGTCTGCTATTTTAAATTCATCATCTGCCTCTGCCATGAGCATAAACAAAAGACCGGCCATACTGACAAATTCCATGTCAAAGTCAAACAATAAATGGGATGCATATAAAATCAAAAGCAGCTTTCGAAGATTGGTCATCTCCGTCTTTTTAGCGGCTGCATAGAAAAAGCCGGCTGATACCAAAACGCCCGGCACGATTCCGATATCAAGCATAATCTGAAGCAAATCATTATGCACAAAACGTACCAGATAAACCCCTTTTTGAAAGAGCGGAATTTCATAATAATAGCCTAAATATCCCATACCAAGCGGATGCTTTATAATCAGCTGCAAAGCATCCTTTGCATAAAGGATACGTCCCAGGAAGGTAGAAGATTTATAGGATGAAGTAAAGATTCGTCCCATATTCTGTACATCCTTGGTAATCAATACATAGAGCGCCGAAAATCCGACTGCCACTAAAATCAGCAAAAGACTCTTTCGGCGAATCTCTTTGTGACAAATGGTCACAAACACAAAGTAGCAAAGCATCATCACATATACGCTTCGGCTTCCTGACATTAATATTCCCAAAAGGCACAGCCCGGTCGTGAAATAACGACTCAATACCCTTTTGACTGTTTTTTCATTTTCCTTTGCACTGTTTTCCTCCAGACTTTGTTCCATGTTAATGGCAACACAAATCAGCAAAAACATCGCAAAGGTGTTTGGATACTGCAAAAATCCTCCCAGTCTTCGGGCCACATAAAAATAATCATACAGATTCGGAATCACCAGGGATACCAGGCCTATCAGCACCATAGCCGCGCCCAATCCTGGAAGCAGAAACTCAATCTGCTTTTGCTCTCTTTTTTCCAATGCCTGAAAACATAAATAAAAGAATAAAATACCCAGTACCTTAATTGCTCCGATCAGCGCCATTCCTTTATCAATCGCTATCAGGACTGACATAAAATAGCTAATCGTAAAAAGCAGGATAATACAAAGAATCGGATATTTTTGAATCCACTTCTTTGTATCCTTTGTACTTAAAGTAATTTTATTCGGTGAAATAAAATAAAGGAGGGCAAAAAATCCGCTGTAAAGACAGGCTGCATTTTCCTTAAACAGTCCCCAGAAAAGAAAACTCGAGAAAAATACTATAGTAAATACATTAAAATACGTATTCTGATTTTTCTTTTCCATTTCTGCTCTCCTTTCTGTTTTTATTTTTTGATTTTTACTTTAGAGCCCTGTCCCTTTTTCTTGAGAAGCTTTTGGTACTCTTTTAATTTTGCTTTTGGAACCTTGATTACAGCATTGGCTGCGATTCCCTTGAAAGCTCCGGATTTTACACTCTTGAGTGCTGTTGACTTAATCACGATACTCTTCAGCTTTTTATCACCCTTGAATGCGTTCTTTCCAATCGTGGTTACTTTCTTGCTGATCGTTACCTTGATAAGCTTGGTACATCCTGCAAATGCACTGTCTTTGATTTCTGTCACATCACTTCCCATGGTTACAGAAGTCAGATTTGTACACTTGTTAAATGCATTCTTTCCGATTGTCTTGATTCCTGCAGGAATCTTTACCTTTTTCAGCTTGGTATTCTTTTCAAAGGCTTTGTCTGCAATCTCTGTTACCTGGTATTCTTTATTTCCGATAACAACCTTGCTTGGTACGGTTACATTTGTTGCATTTGCATCAGCAGGTCCCTGATATACGACATTTCCGTCTTCACCCCTAGTTACCTTTGCACCCTGCGCTTCGTAGCTCTTGCCCGCTTCGAGTTCTGCAGGTGCCTGACTTGGCTGAGTACTTGGTTTTACACTAGGTGAAACACTCGGCTTTGCACTAGGTGAAATACTTGGTTTTACACTAGGAGTAACATCTGCACTTGGTGATACACTCGCACTTGGCGAAGTACTTTCACTTGGACCGGCACTTACTTCCTGACTTGGCTGCGAGCTTGGATTTCCACTTGGCTTACCACTTGGCGATGTACTTGGTTCTTCGCTTGGTTCTTCATCCGGAGCTTTGCTCGGTACAGGTGCATTTGGATCAATGATTCTGGTTCCAAAATAGTCACCCTTACCGGTAATAATAATCTTTCCGTTTTCTACCTTATACTCGAAGTCTACACCATCTTTTAAGTCAATGTATCTGGCAAATGTTACATTAACATAATCTATCTTTCCATCAGACGTACCATAGTTTACTCTGGCAATCTTTTCATTTGCCAAATCCTTGGCATCCATAAGATCCATCTTGAAACCATTATTATAAGCATAACGGAAACCTTCCGTATCAAAGTAACAATGAATAATTAATTCATCTTTCGGTTCTTCTTCCTCTTCATCATCCACATCTGATGCTTTTTTGTAGGAATAACTATAGTAGTTTCCGTTTACATACTGCGGATGTCCTGTGTATCCGATTGCCCATGAGCCAATGTAAGCAACACTCTTTGGAATCCATACATCCTTTAAATCATCACAACCGTGGAATGCCATTTCACCGATGTATTCTACACCTTCTGCCATCTTGACATATGTCATGGATCTATCAAAAAGGAATGCACAATATGCAATATCTGTAACATTTCCCGGAATATCCATGTTCTGAAGCTTTTCATTATTCGACATTGAATAAGAATCGATGTATTTCAGATTCTGTAATATCTCAATCTTTTCCAGAGTATCTACACCCTGCATCGCTCTTTCTGCTACCATTGTTGCCTTTTCAGGAATGACGGTGGCTGTTTCACCGCTATCCTTTTTATATCCGACAACACAGGTTCCGAGCATAGCGTAATTGCCCTGCTGTTCTTCATAGAAGGCAGTTCCTTCAAAGGCTTGCTGACCCACTACTTTTAAAAGTTCCGGTTTTGCTACTTCTACTGTTTTTAAATTCTTGTTACCATAGAAGGCTCGGTAGCCAATCTCTTCTATCGGAGCCTCAATGTTAACTGATTCCATATTGGTAAGGCCGTAATCGAATGCGTGACTAACTATTTTTTTAGCTACACCCTTAATTACCAACTTTTTTACTTCCTCGCCCAGTTCAGACGGAAGTTCATTTCTTACATATCTGTTCGAATCATTTACTGTAATACAGTATGTTCCGTCTTCAAAGAATTCGTACTTTGTACCATCATCTGCAGAAGCAAATACATAATCCTGATCCACTTCTTCCTTTAGCTCGATTTCAAAAATATCATCCTGTCCGGCGCTAAACTGATAGGTTGTGCCGGCTTTTAAATAGTAATTACTTGAGAGATTCGTATAACGGTTTTTTGTCAAATTGAGGATATACATATAATTTGGATGTTCTGTTTTTTCTGTCACACCATAAAAACCACTCTCTTGAGGAGTGAAATATACGATATCACCATCCTGTACCTGAATCTCTTTGTTCTCTTCTGCAGTAATCTTGTATTCTTTGACAGAAATGTCATAGGATACGTCTCCCTCGGTTGCAGAAACAATAAAATCATAACTACCTAAACTATAGTCATAGTTAAGCCCAACATCCATGGTAAATTCTAAATCTTCGCCATCTTTGATTTCATAGTATTTAGGATATCTGATATAACTCGGTCTAATCAACTCAAGTGTACCGTTACCTTTTACATTGGAAAGAGTAACCTGATATTTTCCTATCGTATCAATATTGGTTTCATAATAACCAAATGTATCTACACTACTTCCGGCAGTTGCTTTCATTACACTGCCATCCGCCTCCAAAATGGTTCCGTTCTGACCCATTCTAACTACATACATAGGTCTTGATACGCTGAAATTCTCATATTCATGAACAACTGTACCAAAGCCTGTTTTCCATCTTCCGTTAGTGTCCTTTGGTACTATAGTAGTAGTGCGGGCAGAGCTGCTCAGTTCCTTCTCTGTTCCGTCTTCATATACGACTTTAAAGGCATATCCGCCGAATTCACCCTCAAAGTTACTCAGTTCCGGTTCATTTTCCTGAGCATTTTTACAAATAGTCCATATTCTCTTCTGATCTGCCATGATAAAGTCTACCGGCTTTTTATCATCGGCTGTCTTTGGATGCAGATAATATAAAACAGTTTTTCCGCTGTATTTATCCTGTGCCACACATTTAATGACTCCCGGACAATCCTCTAAATTCTGAGGTACTACGAAATGATATGTATCATCTGTACATACTATCTCTTTATCATTATTACCTATATACCAGCGATAGCTGATTTCTTCTTTGCTGACTACATCCGGTTTTAAATCAATTTCATCGCCTGCCCATACAGAAATATCTCTCAATGTATTTCCCATTACTTCAAAGCCTGCAGTTAATTGAAGATAGCACAAAATTCGTTCCTTTGAATAACCGTTTGATACAAAGCACTCATAAATCGTTGGCACATCATCCACTACTTTTTCTTTAGGGATTACCAAAGTATCACTTTTTTCATCCGGATATTCCTGATAGTCATAACTACCTGTCGTAGATGCATTATAAGTCCATCTGTATGTAAGCTCTGTACCCTCTACTAAATTCTCAACTTCCGGCTTGAAAACTACTTCTTTTCCCGGCTCTGTCGTAACAGAATAAGAATCTTTTTTCTGTTTCAAAGTTTTGATAGTTAGAGGATATGCTATCGTCTGACTAAATCCAGATTCTTCATCTGTTATAATGCACTCATAATAATCATATGCTAATCCTTCTACTGTATTCGGATATGCATAAGTTTCTTCATTTGCCCCCTCAATCATGGTCAGATTATTCTTGTCAGCAATGGTTCCCCGATACCACTGATAGGTTAATGAAACATCATCATCTTTTATAATATCACTGGCCATAGCCCATTCATCGCCATAATATTTGCTAATAGGAGTATCATCATATTCCTTGTGATATGTATCCTCAGCGATCAATCCCATGCTTTTAACAGCAAACGGGACCTCACTTATCACAATCGTTTTGGATTCTTCACCAGCTCCCAGCTCTATAAAATATTCACCGGTCTCGCTTGGCGAAAATGTCTTTTCTCTCCAAACATTTTTGTCATAGTAATAATTATATAAAAGAGTATTGATACCACCATACTGATTGTGCTTATAGATTTGATAATGATTGTATCCCTTTACCTTAATCTGATAAGCCTTCCCTTCTGTAAGGTTCAGTTTGACGTACACTGAGCTTGATTCTGAAGTATAAGTAAATTCCTTGCCCCAAATATCCTCTTCATATGCAGTCTCTTCACTATCATACTGCGATAAATCGAGGATCTTGTTTTCGTCTTGCTCGCCCTCACCAGTTTGTTCACCGTCTCCGGTCTGCTGCCCATCTTCACCCTCGGCTTCTGTAGCCAGGACTTCTTCCTGTTCTTCTGTTGTTTCGACCTCTTCTGTTGTTTCAGCTTCTTTTGCCATCTCCACGTCTTCCGTGACAGTCGCCTCAGCTTCAATCTGATTGCCGGAAACTGTGTCCGCCAATACAGCGAAAGACCCATCTGCAACTACCAAAGATGCTGCCAAAAACAGAGTCAAAAATTGTTTGGTTTTTCGCTTCATGTTTTCCTCCTTGATTTTCGTCATGATAAGAACTGCAGCTGCAATTCTTTCCCACTTTTATCTCAAAATTTATATTGAGATAACTATTGATTTAACTGTATCAACGGCAAAAAAATATGTCAAGAAAATGCGTCATGTAACACGCACTTTCCTGACATTCTTTATCTCGATCTTGTATCGAGATAGCCCGTCGGCTTTGAGACATCGGAAGAATTGCATCTGCAATTCTTTCCTTATTCTTTATCTCGATCTTGTATCGATTTCAAATATTAATTTATACTCTTTCTACAGAGATGGTAACCTTTTCACCATTGACATTCCATTCCTTGGCATTTGCATAAGTTGCATCGGTATCGAGGCTGTCTGCGAGTACTTTTTCTGAGATTGCATCTTTGTTCTTTGCTGCGATTGCTGCAATCTTTTCATTACCTGCAACGCCCACCTTGATATGATCCATCACTTCAAAGCCGGAATCTTTACGCATGGTCTGGATCTTGCTGATGATTTCTGCTGCAAAACCTTCTTCGATTAATTCATCGGTCAGGTTGCAGTCAAGCACTACGGTAAAGGTGTTGTCAGCTTCTGACATGTAACCTTCTTTCTGGCTCATTTCGATCAGGAGATCTTCTTTGCTTAATGAAACAGCTGTACCGGCTACATCAAATTCGAGATTTGCACCGCCATTTAACTGATCCATTGCTTCGTTTCCGTCAACGCTTTCCAGATAAGCCTTGATTCCGCCGAGCTGTTTACCATATTTAGGTCCTACTGTCTTGAGCTGTGGCTTGAAGTTGTAGGTTGTAAATTCTCTGACATCGTCTGTAAACTTCACGCTCTTTACATTGAGCTCTTCTTCCATGATCTCCTTGAAGAAATCAGAAAGTTCATTTTCTGCTTTTACAAACATAGTTCCGATTGGCTGACGGTTCTTGATGTTTGCTGTATTTCTACAAGCACGTCCCATAACTACGATCTTGAGAACTGCTTCCATATCTTCTTCTAACTTCTTGTCAACAAAGGAAGCATCTGCAACAGGGAAGTCACAAAGGTGAACTGATTCAGGTGCATTTGCATCATTTGTGCAAACCAGGTTGCGATAGATATCTTCTGCCATGAATGGAATCATCGGAGCAGAAAGCTTAGCTACAGTTACGAGTGCTGTATACAGTGTCATATAAGCGTTGATCTTGTCCTGTTCCATTCCTTTTGCCCAGAAACGTTCACGGCTTCTTCTGACATACCAGTTACTCATTTCATCTACAAAATCATCCAAAGCACGAGCTGTTTCAGGAATTCTGTAGTTTTCAAGGTTTGTATCTACTTCTGTGATTAAGGTGTTGAGCTTGGAAAGAAGCCACTTATCCATAACCGGAAGTTTATCATATTCTAATTTATAGTTGTTTGCATCGAAGTTATCGATATTTGCATAAAGTACAAAGAATGCGTAGGTATTCCATAAAGTACCCATGAACTTACGCTGTCCTTCCTGAACAGCCTTTCCGTGGAATCTGTTTGGAAGCCATGGAGCTGAGTTGATGTAGAAGTACCAACGGATTGCATCTGCTCCGTATGTTTCCAATGCTTCAAACGGATCTACTGCGTTACCCTTTGACTTACTCATCTTCTGTCCGTTTTCATCCTGAACGTGACCTAATACGATAACATTTTCATATGGAGCCTTGTTAAATAACAGGGTTGATTCAGCCATAAGAGAATGGAACCATCCACGTGTCTGGTCTACTGCTTCAGAGATAAACTGTGCAGGGAACTGAGATTCAAATAATTCTTTATTTTCAAATGGATAATGATGCTGTGCAAATGGCATAGCTCCTGAGTCAAACCAGCAGTCGATTACTTCCGGTACACGTCTCATGGTCTTGCCACAATCCTTACAGGTAAAGGTAACTGCATCAATATATGGTCTGTGAAGTTCAACCTTGGCATCATCCGGATTTCCGCTTCTTTCAGCCAGTGCCTGACGGCCTCCGATGGATTCAAATTTTCCACAGCCTTCACATTCCCAGATATTAAGAGGAGTACCCCAGTAACGGTTACGTGAGATAGCCCAGTCCTGGATATTTTCAAGCCAGTTTCCGAAACGTCCCTTACCGATAGATTCAGGAATCCAGTTAACTGTATTGTTGTTGCGAATCAGGTCATCTCTGACTGCTGTTTCTTTGATATACCAAGATTCTCTAGCATAGTAGATCAGTGGAGTATCACATCTCCAGCAGTGTGGATATTCATGCTCAAATTTAGGAGCATCAAAAAGTTTTCCTTCTTTATCAAGGTCAACTAATACATCCTTGTCAGCATCTTTTACAAACTTGCCGGCATATGGTGTTTCTTCTGTCAGTTCACCCTTACCGTTTACGAACTGTACAAATGGGAGGTCGTAGTTACGTCCAACGTTCGCATCGTCTTCACCAAATGCAGGAGCGATATGAACGATACCGGTACCATCTGACATAGTAACGTAGCTGTCACAGGTTACAAAGAAGCCTTTCTTATTCTGCTTGTCAGCTACTTCCTTTGCACATGCAAAGAGTGGTTCGTATTCTTTATATTCTAAATCCTTACCTGTATAGGTTTCCAGGATTTCAAAAGCTTTGTTTCCGTTTTCTTCATTTGCCAGTCTTGAGCTGAGTACGCTGTCAAGAAGTGCTTTTGCCATGTAGTAAACATATCCGTCAACTGCTTTTACTTTTACATATTCATCATCCGGGTTTACACAAAGAGCCACATTACTAGGAAGTGTCCAAGGTGTAGTTGTCCATGCGAGGAAGTATGCATCTTCACCGGTAACTTTGAAACGAACGATAGCAGAACGTTCTTTTACAGTCTTGTAACCCTGTGAAACTTCTGCAGTTGATAAAGGAGTACCACAACGAGGGCAATATGGAACGATCTTGAAGCCCTTGTATAAAAGACCTTTGTTCCAGATTTCATTTAATGCCCACCATTCTGACTCGATGAAGTTGTCATCATAAGTTACATATGGATTATCCATGTCAGCCCAGAAACCAACGGTACCTGAGAAATCTTCCCACATTCCTTTGTATTTCCAAACACTTTCTTTACACTTGCCGATGAATGGTTCCATACCGTATTCTTCAATCTGTTCTTTTCCGTTCAGACCGAGAAGCTTTTCTACTTCAAGCTCTACCGGAAGACCGTGTGTGTCCCATCCTGCCTTACGAGGTACCATATAACCTTTCATGGTACGGTATCTTGGAATCATATCTTTGATAACACGAGTTAATACGTGTCCGATATGTGGCTTTCCGTTTGCAGTTGGAGGTCCGTCATAGAAGGTATAGGTTGGTCCTTCTTTACGTGCATCCATACTCTTTTGGAAAATATCATTGTCGCGCCAGAATTTTTCTGTTTCTTTTTCACGTTCTACGAAGTTTAAGTTGGTTGATACTTTTTGATACATGATTTTCCCTCCTAAATAATATTTGTAAATGTTTGTTTTCCGTCCTTGCTACAGAATAAGAAAGCCCGTCCTGTAATAGGACGGGCTAAAATGCTCGATAAACCACCTGTTACGTCATACTCTGAGAAGTCTCATTTATATGATCTGCCTTAACGCTGCAGCTACGTCAGAGTTTACTCGCACATGGCTTTCAATCTGCAACTGGGAAGTGATATTCTGCTATGTTCTACTTGCATCGGGCTTTCACCATCTCCGACTCGCTTTGCCGTTCAAAAATAGCTTACTGTCTTCGTCATAGTCTTTTATAGGCTATTAAATTGCTTTTTTTAGTATAGAATAGGAAGAACTGCCTTGTCAAGCACCCAAATCACAAAAAATAAATAGCCATTTAATTCGTGCAATGCTATACTAATAGAAGAAATTTTTACAAAAAAGGGAACGGAACAAATGAATTCTACAAAAAAATTAACCAAACAGGAACTTAGCTGGATTTTATATGATGTCGCTAATTCCGCATTTATTATGATTTTGACAGCAACGATTCCAATCTATTTCAGATCTTTGGCTGAGGATGCCGGAATCCGAGCAGAATATGCTACCGGTATCTGGGGCACGAGCACTTCTATTTCCATATTGATACTGGCTGTGCTTTCACCTCTTTTAGGTGCTTTCGCAGATTATAAGGATATGAAGAAACGTATCTTTGGTATCTTTTTAGCAGTCGGAATTTGCGGAGCTATCGGATTTACCTTTGCTCCGAACTGGATTGGTTTTTTGGTATTTTTCATCATTTCCAGAATCGGATACAGTGCCTGCAACATCTTTTATGATGCTATGCTGGTGGATGTTACTACGGATGAAAGAATGGACCGTATTTCTTCTTATGGATATGCCTTTGGTTACATCGGAAGCTGTATTCCGTTTGTCATCGGTATTGTATTAATCCTGACCAAGCCATTCGGTTTATCAACTGTTGTAGCGACTCAGATTTCTTTCATTATTACGATTCTTTGGTGGATTTTATTAACCTTCCCTCTGTTAAAGAATGTAAAACAGACTCATTACTTAAAACCGAGAAAAAATTATGCAAAGCATACTTTCAGACGTTTATATGTTACCTTTTGTAAATTAAAAAGAGACAAAGCGCTCCTTTACTATATCATCGGATACTTCTTTTATATCGATGGTGTATATACTATCATCTCCATGGCAACCAGCTACGGCGGTGAGGTCGGTATCGATTCTACCCAGATGATTTTAGCACTCCTGTTAACACAGATTGTAGCCTTCCCTTGTGCGATTTACAGCTCGAGACTGGCTGAAAAATTTGGTACTTTACTGATTATCAAGGTATACATTTTTATTTACTGTGCGATTTGTATTTACGGATTCTTCCTGGACAGTGCAACAGACTTCTGGATTTTAGCTGTAGCAGTCGGAATGTGCCAGGGCGGTATTCAGGCTTTATCCCGTTCATATTTCGGCAGACTGATTCCTAAAAAGGAAGCCACCGAGTACTTCGGATTCTTTGATATTTTCGGAAAATTTGCAGACTTTTTCGGACCGCTTCTTTTGTCCCTCTGCGCAGTTATTTTCCACTCTTCCAGCTACGGCGTTCTTTCTCTGGTCGTACTGTTTATCATCGGATTTTTCTTCCTGTTAAAATCTGAAAAACTGTTAAAGAAATAAGGAAAAATCCCACTGTCTTGTCACCTGTATTGTCAGATGCTTGACAGCAGAAAATAAAAGGCATACACTCAAGAAAAACATTCATTCATAAATATGGAGGAAACTTTATGGACAGACAAAATCTGACTTTACTGACTGACCTTTATGAATTAACTATGATGCAGGGTTATTTCAAAAATAAAGACCAGAATGAAACCGTTATTTTCGATGCATTTTTCCGCAACAATCCAATGGAAGGCGGATATTCTATCATGGCCGGTGTAGAACAGGTCATCCAGTATGTAAAAGAACTTAGATTTGAAAAAGAAGATATTGATTACTTGGCTAGTCTCGGAATCTTTGAACAGGACTTTTTAGACTACTTAAGTGATTTTAAATTTACCGGTGACATTTATGCGATTCCGGAAGGAAGCATTATGTTTCCCAGAGAGCCTATGGTAAAAGTAATCGCTCCTATCATGCAGGCTCAGCTCGTAGAAACAGCGATTTTGAATATCGTAAATCATCAGAGCTTGATTGCTACCAAGACCAGCCGTGTCTGCTTTGCAGCCAGAGGAGACGGAATCATGGAATTCGGTCTTCGTAGAGCGCAGGGACCGGATGCAGGTACCTATGGTGCCAGAGCTGCCATGATCGGCGGATGTATCGGAACCTCAAATGTACTTGCAGGACAGCTTTTTGATGTTCCTGTTAAGGGTACACATGCTCACAGCTGGATTATGAGCTTCCCGGATGAATATACTGCATTCAAGACCTATGCAAATCTTTATCCAAATGCTTGTATTCTTTTGGTAGATACTTATGATACATTAAAATCCGGTGTTCCAAATGCCATCAAGGTATTTAAGGAAATGAAAGAAGCCGGTATCGAATCAAAAATGTACGGAATCCGTCTTGACAGTGGTGACCTTGCTTACCTTTCTAAAAAAGCTCGTAAGATGCTGGATGAAGCAGGTTTCCCGGATGCTATTATCTCTGCTTCCAATGATCTGGACGAATACTTAATTGATTCCTTAAAGGTACAGGGTGCTACAATTACCTCATGGGGTGTTGGTACTCACCTGATTACCAGTAAAAACTGTCCGTCCTTTGGTGGTGTTTATAAGCTTGCTGCCGTTATGGATAAAAACGGAAACTTTATTCCAAAGATTAAATTATCCGAAAATACAGAAAAAGTAACAAACCCGGGTAACAAAAAGATTATCCGTGTATATGAAAAAGAAACCGGAAAAATCAAAGCAGATCTGATTTGTCTGGTTGACGAAACCTACAGTGAAGACGAACCGCTTCTTCTCTTTGATCCTTCAGAACCATGGAAAAAGACAAAGTTAGCTCCGGGTACCTTTACATTAAGAGAACTTATGGTACCGCTTTTCATCGGAGGAGAATGTGTATATGAATCTCCAAAGGTTATGGATATCAGAGCATACTGCCAAAAGGAACTCGAAACATTGTGGCCTGAAACCAGACGTTTGGTAAATCCTCATAAGGTTTATGTCGATTTATCACCAAAGCTTTATGATATCAAGATTGCTCTCCTAGATCAGATGAGTGAGAAATAGAATTTTAAAGGAGAATCCTCTATGCTGCGTATTGTAACCGATTCTGCAACCGATTTGCCCAAGGAATATATTGCCGCACATAATCTTCATGTCATTCCTACTCCGGTAGTCATTGACGATGTCGATTATCTGGACGGTGAAACCATTCAGACAGATGATTTTTATGATATTTTGGATGATATGAGTCGAACCATTCGTACTTATCATATCAATCCTGAAATGTTTGAAAAGGCATTCAGACCATATGCCGAAAATGGGGATACGATTGTTTATCTTTGCTTTTCTACCGGTATTGCTGGAACCTTTAATGCAGCAACCATTGCCAAAAACAATATTTTAGAGGATTATCCGGATTTTGATTTATCTATTATCGATTGCAAGAGTGCTTCCATCGGATTTGGTCTGATTGTTATGAAGCTGGTAACCATGCTGGAAAAAGGAGCTACTAAAGAACAACTCCTGGCTGCAGCCGATTACTTTGTAGATCATATCCATATCATCTTTACTGTACGAACATTAAGCTATCTGATTAAGGGCGGACGTGTTTCCAAAGTTTCAGGAGCCATTGGTGAAACGCTGGATATCAAACCGATTATCATCGTTGATAAAGAAGGAAAATTATCCGTTATTCAAAAGGTACGCGGACAAAAAAAGGCTTTCAAAACAATTGCTGAAATGGTAAAAGCAGAAGCATATGATGTACCAAATCAGGAAATTGCTTTTTGTCATGGACAGGATAAAGAAGCATTGGAAAATGCAAAGGCGATTTTAGAAAAGACCTGTGGTCAGGCAAAGACTTATGTTGAAGCAACTGTCGGATGTGCCATTGGTGCTCATACCGGAAGAGGTATTGTAGGTATTTGCTTCTTTGATAAGGATGAAGGACCGTACAAAGCGTTCTTTGAATAAAATATAATTCATATATTAAAAAGGACCGGTATGATACAGGGTGCCCTGTATCATACCGGTCCTTTATTTTATTTATTGAAAATATAATTATATTCTACCAGTCACTTCCCCAATCGGAGGAACCGCTATCCCAGCTCGATCCGCTGTCCCAACTGGAATCGCTGTCCCAGCTCGAGCTACTGCTAAAGCTGTCACTTGATGTGTACCATGTGGAATCTTCAAAATCCTGATCTACACTTCCCTTTCCGACATAATCATCTACAGAATAGGTAGAATAATCATCTGAATCAAACGGTTCAAAGGTAGTCGTCCAGTCGCCATACTCGGTATCGTATTCATACCAGCTTCCTGCCTGATTATAATAGGTCGTTCCGTTGTACTGATAATAGCCATTATGCCTATTATGATAGAGCCCAAATATAGCAATGATAATAGAGCTCACGACTCCAAAAATCCACATAGCGCCATAGATAATGAAAAAGGTTTTTAAATTTTTTCTGGCTCTTTGTGTATTCGCACTTTGATTGCTGTTTCTGCTCTTTTGAAGACTGATTTCACTTTTCAGTTTTTGATACAATTCATTTACTGCATAAGCTTCGTCATCACCTTCGTATCGGATGGCTCTTTCACCGGTATCTTTGTTTTTATATACAATGTATCTTCCGTTTTCTTCATAAATACCAAAGGCTCTCGGCTGCTGGTAATTGGTTCCGATAAAGAATCTGGTCACATCTTCCGGCGGAAGATTGTGATCAATATACCACTGCTTTAACTCTTCAATGGTATGCGGCTCTTCCGGCGCCATTCTGCCATACTGCGGATTGACTGCACCGCAGTGAGGGCACACCTGATCCGTGGTATCCATATAGTTATCACAAAATTCGCAAATTATCTTCATGTATTTTCCCCTGTTCATTGTCTCAATTATTTATCATTGAGGACGTATTTCAGAATCATTTTAGCATACTCTGTATCTTCTGTCACTCGTATCCTTTTTCTTTTATTGTTCCATCTGTCTGCCCAAAAAGGCTGCTGCTGACATAACCAGCTTTCGTTCTACCTCTGACATTTTCTCTTTTAGCGTTGCTGCTGCCAAAATCACCACACCTATCACATCGCCTCCGGATAAAATCGGTGCGGATACATACTGTTCGATTTCTTCTGTAATCTCGGTTGAGATTGGATAAAACTGTTTTTCGCCTCTGATAGCCTGCACGATTTCTCTGTCACTCATTTTATCCTCCATATCACGACTAAGCGGCTTTCCCAGCAAATATTTGAGTCCTCCGCTCGCAGCAATAAACTGATCTCTGTCGGCTATGAGCGCTATCCTTCCCGATACCTGCGACAAACTTTCGGCATATTGCTTGGCAAAGGTCGTCATTTCTCCGATGGGAGAATATTTTTTCAAAATAATTTCTCCCTCTCTGTCTGTATATATTTCGAGTGGGTCGGACTCCCTGATTTTCAATGTTCTCCTAATTTCCTTTGGAATGACTACTCTTCCTAAATCATCTATTCTTCGAACGATTCCTGTTGCTTTCATACTCACCTTTCCGGGAATAATCAAAAGAAAATCCCCATTATCTACTTATACTCATTTCTTGCTAGTATTTGTAAATAATGGGGAATTATTCTTACCAATAAATTTTAACTTTTTTTGCGCTACTCCATGCGCCGTATGCAGTATTTCCGTTTTGCTTGATAAAGCCTCGAATTCTTACATAATAAGTTTTTCCGCTTTTCAGTGATTTTAAGGTAACAGATTTTTTACTTGAACCATTTACTGTTTTTGACTTGGCACCCTTAAAGTTTTTCTTGGTACCATACTGAATCTGGTATCCGCTCATTGTGGAATTGGCTTTCCATTTTACAGTTGCTTTTCTGCTGTTTGTATGTTTCACAGAAGAAAGTTTCACTTTTGCAGAGGTTGACATTATGGTTCTGCACATCGCACATCTGTATACAGTTGCGCCGTTTTCTATCTGTCCGTTATCCTTTACATGAACGCCTGTTGCAGGAATCGAACTGTTTTTTACATCACCGCATCCACTACAGGTTTTCTGCTTTACTCCCGCCTGTGTACAGGTTGGAGCTTTCACTACCACATCTGCGCCGTATACATGGGTAATATGCGGCTTTGAATCTACATATACAGAGTATTCAATCGCATCTGCATAATCTTTGGTATCATAGAAAGAAATTTCCATCAAATCAGTCGTAACAACCGGAACAAAGTAGTATGCTGAGCCGGTTTTTGCATCAATCAAGAAACTATCTTCTGAATAAATAAACCCTAGATCAGAAGTTGTGCTCGTATAATAGGAACTTACAAACCAAGTAACGCCTTTATCCAATAATGTCTTTCCATTTTTGATTTCAACCTTGTAGGTTTTTCCTCCTGTTACAGGACAATGCAGTGCATAAGAAACTCCGCTGCCGATATGATATTCTGTATCAGCTACGATATCCACCGGATTTTCAATATTTGCATTTGCGTGAGAAATATTTGTCAAATACAGTACCTGTCCATTTGCCGGCAGAGCGGATGTCGTTACCTTTACCTTGTAATACATATCTTCATATAATCTAAAATCATCATCTGCATAATAAGTAAATTCTTCTGAAGTATTCTTGAGGTAATAGGTACCTGCCGGTAAATACATCTCAAAGGTTTCCCTTGGTTTGATATCACCTTTGATATAGATGGTATCTAACTCCCCTTTCGATAATGAAAAATCGCTTTCCAAAACATCCCCGCTGGCACTTTGAAGAGCTGTGATATTCACTGTCACTCTTGCAGCACTATCCAATGTGAATTTAACCATATGATCAAAGTCATAGTAATTATCTCCGGCCTTCAGTCCAATGACCTGTTCCTGGCCCAAACTCAGAGTAGCCGCTTTTTCTGCTGAAACAGTTTCTTCCATTTCGACAGCAGGTACATCATTTTCAGATACAGTAGGCAATGCGATTTCTCCCGCCATTACCTGCGTTGACAACATTGCTACAGCCATAAACGCTGCCGCACTTTTTGTGAGTAATTCTCTCCATTTACACATTTGTTCTCTCCTTTTTTACACTTACTATTTGATTACTCTGAAAATATCAGAATAATTTTATCATTTTTCCAATCAAAAATAAAACACTTAAATGCATCGGATAAAAAAGATACGCCACCATTTTTGGCATATGCTTTCCTCTCTTTCCGTTGTAGCTTTCGATAAACAAGAAAGAAAGACAGCCAAACATTTCTGACAGTGTTCCGTTGACACAGTCCATCACCGAATAGCCCTGTGGCAAGTAGGTAAGCATATAACTAATCATCATACCTCCAAACATAGCCACACCGGCAGCGATAAACATCTTTTTCATATCGAATCTAAAATAATAGAAGGCTACAATTAACAGAACTCCCATACACTTATAATCCGTCTTTCCCAGATACGCGATGACGCAGCAGAGAATCACGGATAGATATCCCAGTCCCTTTTTATCCTTCCATTTTTCCATCGCCCAGATTGCTACAAGTCCGAGCAAAAGCGTAAAGTATATATTTTGATGTCCCCAGGATACCGGTACATGGTCAAAAGCCAAATCAAACGGAACCTCGGAAATCAAAGCAAATACAAACAGCTGCAAAAGATATCTAACCCTGCTTCTGGTATGAAAGAATCCCTCTACCAATAAGAATGCAAATAATACAAACGATAATCTTCCTATGGATCTGCCGGCGGAATACAGTGAATAGGCTCTTTGATATTTCAGTGATGCCGGATGCTCTGACAGGATTTGTAAATACGGATAAAAAAGAGCCGCAAATATATGATCAATCAGCATCGTAAAATATGCGATATTTTTTAATGATGCATTGGTATACGTTCTTTGCAAAACCAAATCCGTTTCCTCCCCTTTTTTCTATTTCATACTTGGTCTATCTCACCAGATTGTGAAGATAAATAAAAACCGTCTGAATACCAAATAGAATAACCAGTCCGCTCAGGCATAAAAAGCCTTTTCCTGTTTTTTCCTTTTGCTGATAATACACTCCGGTTCCGATTGCCGGTACGACCGTCATTGCTACAATATAGCGATAATTCATCGTACAAATCGATGGATACTGATAGCAGAAAATGATGTAGCTAATCAACATAGTTACATATGTGATTGTCAGATAAATCTTCACTGCATTTGACATACTGCCTTTTTGCAAAAGGGCTTTTATCAGACATACATTCATAACGATAACTAACAAAACCGCAATCCATAAAAAGCATACCGCAAACTTTTCTACATAGCCTTCCTCTAAAATGACCATATTCCCTTCGTCAAATAATGCACTTCGGATTGCCGTCATAAAGATATTGTAATCCAGTGAAGTATCAAACTGAATCTTGGCATAGGTCATCTGCATCAGCTTTGGATGTCCGATTTTTGCCAGCCAGTGAACCTGATCAATGTCCTGCCATGAGGCAGCTCTCGGGATAAAAGAAATCGGCATTCGATACTTTGTGAGGCATCGAATCGGCCAAAAGAGTCCCAGCAGTGCGCTCAGCACAAAGAATACGACATACTGTCCCATCATGAGAAACGGAAGCTTTTGATCCTGCATTATTTTAAGGTACAACGCCCTCAGTAAAATATAAGCACATCCAATGGCCAGTATTCCGGTATTCAGTTTCGTCATCATACCCAGTCCGATATAAAGACCCAAAACCAGGAGTCTGAAAAAGCTGTACTGTTTCTCGATCAAAAGTGTCTGGTACAAAATCAGCGTCATAAATAACAGCACCAGAGAATCCGTACTCAGCGTAGCTGATAACCAAAAAAAGGATGGAAATAAGCATAGAAATACAGATAAGACAGTCATGACATCCTTTTTCAGTTGAAACTCCTTTAAGAGTTTGAGCCCCACCCATGTGGTTAGGGTAACAAATACATATGGTAAGAGCTTGAGCCAGGCTGCCATGGTCTCAAATGCGATTCCCAGTGTAAGTCCGGCCTTCATAAATATTGCTGCTATCACATAAAAAAACGGCGGGTTGTAATAGGCAATCACTTCTCTGGGGTCAAAATTCGGCAGATGTCCGTATTCGACCAGATATCCGATGTAGCCCAAATGTCCCCAGTTGATCTTGCTTCCCTGCTCAATCAGTCCCAAATCATGCGGGCTGATAGTATATGGCATGGCAATGGTGTAAATTCCTCTCAAAATACAACCGGCTATAAATATAATACATATAAGATAATCCCGTTTTTCTTTGTTTTGCTTTTTCATCTCATCTTTCCCTTTGGAAATAATTTTTGCTTATTATATTGTGTGATTCGTGACAGAGGGACACTCCTTGTGCCAAAAGCAACGTCCCTAGATAAACATCCAGCTAGGTAATCTGGTCAGTACATCTCGTACAAATGCCGCATCTACCTTGACTCCGGATAAAACCGGATAAAACAGAATAAACTCGTATAAAGAAAGTACTGCAATCAAAATCTGCCAAACTCTCTTTTTCTT
>JAZUKG010000055.1:0-9135 GCA_045643145.1 Lachnospiraceae bacterium
CGGTGCAGATACATTAAGAACTTATGTATTGTTCATGGGTGACTACGGTGCAGCTGCTCCATGGAACGATAGCTCAGTTAGAGGATGTAAGAGATTCCTTGAGCGTGTAGCCGGAATGACAGACATGATTTCAGATGATCCTTCAACTAAGGAACTTGAATCAAGCTTCCATAAGACAATTAAGAAGGTATCATCAGATATCGAAGATACTAAGTTCAACACAGCAATTGCTGCATTAATGACTCTTACAAATACAATTTACAGCGCAGGTAAGTTAAGCAAAGAACAGCTTGAGATTTTCATTAAGCTCTTATCACCATTTGCTCCTCACTTAACAGAGGAAATTTGGGAAAGCCTCGGAAATACAGAGTTCTTATCTATCTCAGCTTGGCCTGAATATGATGAAGCAAAGACTGTTGATGCAGTCGTTCAGGTAGCAGTACAGGTAAATGGTAAGCTGAAAAATACGGTAGGTATTCCAAACGGCAGCAGCAAAGAAGATGCTTTAGCAATCGCAAAGGCAGACAGCAAGGTGGCACAGGCTTTATCACAGGGTAATATTGTGAAGGAAATCTATGTTCCAAACAAGATTGTAAACTTTGTTGTAAAATAAGAGATTGCAATTTAGGAGGCATACAATGAAAAGAAAATTACAAATTCTCAAAACTATGCTGTTCATGCTGTGTTTTGCAGCAGTTCTGGGCATGGCAGGAACCAATGTACAGGCAGCAACTGCAAAAGCACAGGTTAAAAAATCAACCAATGCACTGATGTCAGCAGTGAAAAAGACCAAGACAAAAACGATTGATAAATATGTGCTGAAGTTTGATGAAGTAGAAGGACAGAGCATTAAAAAGGCAACAGATATTGATGAGATGAAGGTGGCAGCACCTAGTCAGTATCGTTATATCAAAACCAATAATGCGAGAATGACTTATAAAATCAAAAAGATTACTGTAAAAGGTAAGAATGCAACGGTTAAAGTTGGTGTTCGCTATGTGAATTCCAAAGATTATACCAGAAGCATGGTAACTGAGTTTGAAAAGGATTACTATGACAAGAACAGTAAGTTCTATGAAATCCTGGCAAAGGCAATGCTGGAAACCGATGAAAAAGCTCAGGAAGCAATGGTAGCTGCTTATGTAGATGATTTATATGACAGAGCAGGAAAGTCCGTTACAACTGTGAAGTTCAAAAGAGAAAACATCATTCTTAAGATGACTAAAAAAGGTAAGACCTGGAAGGTAATCAGCGCCGATAAGAATCTTCAGAACCTGATGACTGCAGATGCAATCAAATCCGGCGAAGAAGTAAACAAGGATCCGGACGTGCAGGCATTGACTCAGAAAATCACAGAAGATATCATGGCTTATTATATGAGCAATATGAATTTCCCTGATGTAAAGTTTTAGGTTTAATCAGATAATAAATAATAAAAAGCCTCGAGTTTAACTCGAGGCTTTGTTTATGTATAGGATTACTGCTTCCTGTGAGCTTCCGGATAGTCATATCCGTTCCAGCATATTTCGTTTCCGTCCCATTTAGAATACATTCCGATCCAGGACTGATCGTCCAAGGCATCAAACACGAGCCATTCTCCGCTCTGGCCCTGGTAGAGGGTGGTCTGGAGCATGGTCCCTTCCGGATGTCCGCCAAACCAGACATAAATCTTTTGATTTCTTAAATCATGGTAGGTTACCTGAGTAACCTTATAATCACGAATGAGAGCTATTACCTCGTAACGTTCATTTCCCAGTGATAACCCGTCATATATTTTCTTGATCATCTCGGATCCGGCGCTGTCCTCAGGCGCATCAAACTCTGTTGAAATTGCCTGATAACTGAGTGTGGTCTCTGCATCATCGGCATCGCCCATCAGGGCATCGACCATAGTCATTTCAGTGATTTTCTTAAACTCAGTTGCATTGCCGGTTGCTTTTTCAAAGCGGCTCTTGCTGACATATCGCAGATAAGAAGGAACCAATACTGCGGTAATGGCAGCCAGGATTAATAAGACGATAACCAGTTCAGCCATGGTAAACCCCTTGCTTTTATCCTTCTTATCTTTTTTGAACTTTTTTTTGCTTTCAGGCTCCTTTATTTTCTCTTCAGAAGTCTTGGCTTCTCGAATTCGAAGAATGGTTATAAGCAGAGAAATCAGAACTAACAGAATAATCAGTGCAGAGTAGATATACATATGAGCAAAACGCTTATCCATATCTGCGTTGGATTTGTTTTTGAGTTCTAAAAGCTCTGTATCCAAAAGATTGGAGCAGGCTGATATTTTAGTTGTGATTTCACTTTTTTTCTCTAAATATTCCTGACCGAATACGAGCTCGTGAGCCAGGTTCTTGGCAGTTTCCAAAGAATAACTCTGTTCAGTCTCAGTCAGTTTATATTCTCGAATCTGCTTTGGCATTTCACTGGGAATCATGTGAGTAGCACTCGCGATCAAGGCCATTGCATGAATTTCCGGTTTGGTAAGTTCATTGGAAAGACCAAAGGATTTTTGCAAATAGGCATAAATCTTGGTCTGAGATTTGTCTGCTTCGAGCAAACGCGAAATTGCCAGTTCACGTCTTCTGGTTTCATTTACTTCGGTAAAGTAATTGGTTAAATACTCGCCATCCTGCGTGGCAACATACATTCTGGCCTGATCGGTCAGATAATCGGATGCCTCCATAAAGGAAGTGGCATCATAAATGGCAAGGTTCACTCCGTTTGTATCAGACATATATTTAGTATAGGTAGATTGTGTATTTTTGATACATAAAAGGGAGAGACCCAGCAATACTAAAATGATGACATTAAGTACGGTTTGAATTTTCTTCATGTTCTTCTCTCTTTCCATATTTTAAATGAAACAAATCTTGCGTCAATTGTTTACAATCGACACTGTTTATAACACACCATTTACAATTTTATCATGTCACTATACCGTGTCAATCACATAAAAGGGCTCTTTTTTCGTAAAAAAAGCATTTTTTTTCATGAAAAAATAGATTATTGACTTTACTTATGATACATTTATCTTTAAATAAGACTAATTTATTTGTAAGAGGGAAAATCAGAAATATTTGATAAAGGAGATCAGACAAAAGTCTGAAGTAGGATATGAATCAGAAAACAGAGAAAAAGGGAATTTATCAAATTATAATCGATCAGATTACAGGTATTTTCCTGCCGGTAATTAATCTGATTACTGCAGCTTCTATATTAAAGAGTGTCATCGTCCTTTTGGGAAATTTTCATATTTTAAATCCGGAGGGCGGAATTTATCAGGTTTTTTATGCAGTCGGAGACGGTTTCTTTTATTTCCTGCCGGTCTTTCTGGCACTGTCTGCAGCTAAAAAATGGAAAACAGATGAGTTTACATCTTTATTAATAGCACTCACACTTTTGTATCCCGGAATCGTTCAGGCAGTCGAGGAGGGAGAGGGCCTCGGCTTTGGCCCTATGCACATTCCGCAGACGATTTATCACTCCAGTGTGCTTCCGATTTTGATGGCCATCGGGCTTTTGTGCTGGGTGGAAAAACCGCTTGAAAAATATTTACATGAAAGTATCAAAGGATTTATGAAACCAATCTTATGTTGTGTGGTTGTTTTGCCGATAACATTTATGATGTTTGGACCTATCGGAACATGGATTGGAGACGTCTTAACCAAACTGTTTTTTGCGATTTATGAAAAAAATGCGGTATTGGCAGGAGCCTTTATGGGATTTATCATGCAGCCGATGGTAGTGGTTGGTGCGCATTGGAGCGTAGTACCTGTCAGTATATCCAATATCATGACAAACGGATATGATGTGATTATGCCGCTGGTGGGCGGCGCTGTATATGCGCAGTCAGGGGCTGCTTTTGCAGTAGCGCTTATGTATCAGGACAAGGAGCGAAAAAGAATGGCTTATCAGGCTAGTCTGACTGCAGCGCTCGGAGTCACAGAACCATCCCTGTTTGGTGTGAATGTACCGCTGACTTATCCTATGATTTGTGCATGCGTAGCAGGTGCGATTGGAGGCAGCGTGGCAGGTATATCGGGAGCTCATTGCAACAGCTTTGCGTTTCCGTCGGTTATGACCAGTGTGGCTTATGCCGGGGACGGATTTTTGCTGTTTATGATTTCCATGCTGATGGGATTTCCGTTAGGTTTCCTTTTCACAATGATGTTTCGTAAAAAGATACAAAAAAAGATGGAAAAACAGTAAAAAATACTACATATTTCATAAAAATATGGTATAATTTCATTAACTATTGAAAAAATGGTGGGGATTGTCTGTTTTGGGCAATCAAAAGGGGAAAGTAATGAAGATTACGATTTGCGATGATGAAATGAGAGAAGTAAAAAACACAAAAGAACTGCTCGATCAGTATCTACTGACCAAGCCGGGGTTAAATGCGACCGTAGAGGTCTCTCAGAATTCATCAAAATTATATGATGATATTAATGCCGGAGAGGAATCCGACATTTATATACTGGATGTTATGATGCCGGGACGAAGCGGCATAGAAATTGGAAAACTTTTGGATGAACAAAAGCGCAAATGTGTGGTGATTTATACCACCTGCTCCAAGGACTATGCTTTGGATGCGTACGGGGTAAAGGCTTCCAGATATTTGCTCAAACCAATCGAGGAAAATGCCTTTTGTGAAGCGATGGATTTTGCGATTTTACATGTTCAGCAGAAACTGTCTCCTGAATTTATCGTAAAAACCAAGCAGGGTGTAGTGACATTGGATTTTGACAAAATTATTTATATCGAAAGTGCATCCAGAGCTATGCATTTTCATATGTCAGACGGCAGTCTGATTCGAAGTATCATGCTTCGAGCATCATTTGAAACGGAATTGGACCCTATTCTCAAGGACGAGAACTTTATTCAGATTCATAAATCATTTGTGATTAATATGGCTTTTATTAGTAATATGAGTCAGGAAAGTGTCACCTTGGGAAATGTTATTCTTCCGATTAGCAAGAAAAAAATAGCACAAACCAAGAAGACATATCTGGCTTATATAGCAGATAGGTATCGTTAGGAGAAGATATGCTGACAGCCAATTTGATTGCAGGTATTATTTCAGATGTATTTTTGTATCTGTTTACCTGGCAGTTTATTAAAAGCAGGTTTTCACTAAAGAAGCAGTTGTCTGTTTATGTGTTAAGCTTTCTTTCAATAGCTGCATTATATGTTTTGATTCAGAAGTATCCGTTTTCGTCAGTGATTATTCCATATCTTTTGTACGGAATCGGGATACTGATCTATATCGGCTCGATATATTATACGGCGAAAAAGAGAAGTGTAAAAACCGTCTTTTTAACCTTTACCGGGACAAACTATGCATTGGTAGGAGAAGTTATTTTCGTACTGAGTATGCATTATTTAGACAATAATTTATGGTTATCTGCGCTGCTCGAAATCATAGTATTGAGTCTGGTTCTTTGGATTATTGTAAAAGCAATCAGACGAACCTTTGATATGCTACTGCGAGAACGATATACCACCGCATGGTATTTATGTTTTGTTCCGATTATGTTTTATTGCTGTCTTCGCAGTATGCTGAGCGGACAACGATTTTTATCCTATGGCGGTTTTGGTGTATTGCCGGTATGTCTGTTTTTGCTCTTGGAAGTAGTAGCCTATGCGTTTACCTTTATGAACCTGGGCAACCGAGAAGAAAAGAAATATATGCAGTGGCAAAATGACCTTTTGGCTTCTTATGTACAGGGAATGAAATCTCAGTATGAAAACGTAGTGGAATCAGAGGCTAAAATCCGTAGAATTCGTCATGATTTTCGTCACTATGTAGCTCTTTTACAGGAGCTGGTGAATAATCAGGAATATGAAGAAATTAAAAAAGTATTGGGCAGTCTGGACGCACAAATGGATGAGTCCAAGGTGGTTCGATATTGTGACAATGTAGTGGTGAACAGTATTTTGCACAGCTACATTCAAAAAGCAGAAAGAGAAAAGATTAAAGTCAGTGCCAGTGTGGTTTTTCCGGCAGATGTGGATGAAGAAAATTCTATGAACTCCGCTTCTGTTATTGCCAATCTTTTGGAAAATGCCATTTATGCCACCAGGGAACTGGCAGAGGAGAAAAGATATATCAAATTAATCGTTCGCCATACCAAAGAGCACTACTGGCTGGAGATTAAAAACCCATGTGAAGGAAAGGTAACCTTTGATACCTTTACCCGCCTGCCGATTTCGGATAAAGGAGAGGGCCATGGAATCGGACTTGAAAGTGTTGCATTCTTTTCTGAAAAAATGGGATCTCAATTTGACTGCCATGTAGAAAACAATGAGTTTATTGTACAGATACTACATCATTTTGAGGCGAAGGAAACAAAAACTGCAAAGGCAGTATAAGACTGAAACAATCAATGGAATGAAAGAATAGGTGGGTTTTGTATGAGGGATAATCAAAGCCAAGTTAAAATTTTAATCATCGATGATTTGCCAATGAACCGCGACATTCTGAAGGAAATGCTTTCAGAATATGAAATCGTAGAGGCTGAGGACGGAATCGAGGCAGTGGCATATTTAAGAGAGCATCATGAAAGTGTTGCTCTAGTTTTGCTGGATTTAGTGATGCCGAAAATGGACGGCTTTGCCGTACTGGAAACCATGAAGCAGGAGGGGTGGCTTGATAGCATTCCTGTCATAGTGGAAACATCAGAAACCAGTGAAGAAATGATGGAAAAGGCATTTGCTTACGGAGTATCGGATTTCTTTGACAGAAGTACGGTTTCTCTGCTCGTTCAAAAGAGGGTATACAATACTATTCGCTCTTTTGTGAAACAAAAGGCCATCATGGAGCAGCAAAAGGAAGTCGCTCTTTTGACAGATACTTTGACCGGATTTTTAAATATGGAGGGATTTTGTCAAAAGGCTCCGCAGGTTATGATGAAAAACCTGGATACCATGTATGCAATCTGGTTTGCTGACCTTAAAAATTTCAAACTGGTAAACAATTCCTACGGATATGAAAAAGGAAATGAAATTTTAAAATATTGGTGCCGTCTGGTTTCACAGCAGATAAAGGATGATAACCTGGTCTGCAGAGTAGTCGGTGACCAGCTGTTAGGACTTCATGCTCTGAAAAAAGAAAATGAAGAATATGAGATTGAAAATACCATCGATTCGGTTTGGAATGATGTGGTAGAGCATTTCCCGAAAGAGTTAAAGGATTTACCTGTCTTTATTTGTTCCGGTGTGTATATGGCAGGTCCAAATGATATTGAACACAGAAGTCTCGATCAGATGATGGGTTATGCCAGAGAAGCTTTGAAAAATGCCAAAGATATGCAGGGCGGCGGACAGGTGGTATACAATGAAGAACTCTGGATTGCCCGTCAGCGAAGCTTTGAAATCAGCAGTCATTTAGAGCAGGGACTGCAAAATCATGAAGTGACCATGTTCCTGCAGCCACAATACAATCATGCAACCGGAGAAATAACCGGTGCAGAAGCACTTTGTCGATGGACCCACAAAACCTTGGGATTTTTATCACCGGCAGAGTTTATTCCGGTTTTGGAAAATACCGGACAGATTTTTCAGCTCGATTCCTTTATTTGGGAAGAAGCCTGTATTTATATGAGAAAATGGCTGGATCAGGGAATCAGTATGCCGGTATCTGTCAATATCTCCAGAAAGGATGTATTGGTAACCGATCTTTCGGTTTACTTTATTGAACTGGTAAAGAAATATGATTTACCACCGAGCATGCTGCGTCTGGAAATCACAGAAAATGCATATATCGATGAAAGTGATAAACTGATTGAAACCGTGAAAAAGCTGAAAGAACAGGGCTTTACGGTAGAAATGGACGATTTCGGAAGTGGTTTCTCATCTCTGAATATGCTGCAGAATGTGCCGGTTGATGTGTTAAAGCTGGATATGGGATTTTTAAGAAAGACCCAGTACAATATTCGAAGCGGTAATATCATCAGTGCAGTCGTAAAAATGTCTCATGCCCTGGATATTGATATTTTGGCAGAAGGCGTGGAAACGATTGAACAGGCCAATTTCCTCAAAAATATCGGATGTACGGATATGCAGGGGTACTATTTCTCAAAGCCGATTCCGGTAGAGGAATTTGAAAAGAGTATTTTATTTGAAAAAAAGATAGAAACAAATCGTCAAAAAGGCTCTTTGGAACTTTACAAAATGCGAGAACTTTTGGATGCCAACAGTTCCTCTTCGTTTTTGTTTAATTACTGTATGGGTGCGGCTTCTCTTTTGGAATACAATGGGGAAAAGGTACAGTTTGTACTGGTAAATGACAGTTTCTATCAGGAACTTGACAAGGACAGAACGCTGTTAGATTCGCACAGACAGAACGTGCTCATGGCTTTTCGTGAGGAAACCAGAGTCATGATAAAAGCAGCTCTCGATGCAGCCATTGAGAGAGGCGTAGTAGAGACAGAGCTTTCGGATTCTGTCAGCCAGACTTACTGGCGTGTGACCATCCGTTTTGTATCTACCAACAATTATGTCTCACTTCTGTTTTGTGAGATTCAGGATATTACAAAGGAACGCAGATTAAAGGATGAAGTTTCTGTCATGCAGGAAGAATTCAAGGCACATATGGAACTTATGCCGTGTGGTGTACTGCGTTACGAAGCAGAAGGAAATCAGGAATTTGCTTATGTCAGCAAGAGTATGCTGGATATGCTGGGATATCGTAACCTGGATGAATTTTATGATAAATTCGGACGCAGCTTTACCGGTATGATTTATGAAGAAGACAGAGAACGTATTCAAAATGAAATCGCAGAACAGATCAGGCTAACCGGCGTAGACTATTGTGAATACCGTATTGAAAAAGCCGACGGGGATTTGATGTGGGTATTTGACCGCGGACATCTGGTAGAGGATCAAAACGGAAAGAAATGGTTCTATGTGGTTATTGCTGATATTGATGAACTGAAACAGGAAACCATGGATAATCTGTGTAAGGCCAAGATTATCGATACACTGCTTCAGATAGACGGATCGCTCCTTTATGAATATGATCCGGCACTGGATTATATGAAGATGCGTGTAAAGAAAGAGGACGGAGAGATCCTGACTCGTTCGGCGCTGAATTATCTGGCAGAACTGCAGCAGACCGGATATATTGAAAAGGAA
>JAZUKG010000056.1:0-2408 GCA_045643145.1 Lachnospiraceae bacterium
GGTATCTGTTATTAAAGCAGCGTAGATATGAAAGGTAAAATGTTATGATTGCTTCCTTGCTTTGTGAATTAATTATGCTTGTCTTTTGCGGGCTTTTGGGAATGGCTATTATGCCTGAATCTGTAAAAGCATATACCGATAAAAAGGATAGTGCCGGGATAATTACTTTTTTCCTGGCGCCGTTAATAGGTTTTTCCATACTTAACGTAGCCAGCTTTTTTGGGGGAAGTATCTTACCGTATAAGTGGTGGCTTGTTGTAATCCTATATATAATTTCCGTTGTTATAATTTTTCTTCGGAGAAAGCAGATACACTTTGTAAAAGACAAAGCTGCGTGGGGATACGTTATTTGTCTGATATGTTTATCGGTTTTTGTAATCTACAGCTGCATTCCGCATGTAATAGATGGCGGAATGTATTTTATGGGAAGTGCGTATGATCACCAACGTACCGCACTTATAGATGCAATTGCTTTGGGCGGATTACCCTTAAAATGGCCTTGGATGGCTGATAGTGGGAAACTGATTATGGCTGTGAATCATTGCGGAATTCACTCTGTGATGGCACAGCCCGTTATGCTGTTTGGAATACCATCTTACGAAGCCGGAGCAGGCATCGAAGGACTGGTATTTATTATGATGATGCTAACGGTTGCCGCTTTGGCATATTATCTGCTTAATAAAAAACTATCCTGGGTTTTCTTGATTCTCGTTTTTTGGATAGGTGCTCCGGGAGATTTTTTGGTGAAATATGTTTCTCCATTTTGGAAAGGACTTATGGCACCCGGCGAGTATTATAAAGGTTCAGGTTATGACGGATTCTTTGGATTCTGGCCTATTAGCAGCGACTTTCTTTGGTCGCCACATTGCGCCTACAGTGGGACAATTACATTGCTTTTGATATTCTTTTATTGCATTTTGCTAAAAGAAAGAGAAAAGAAGAGGGCAATTCATCTGGCGGCTATTATGGGTGGTATGGCAGCAGCTGCTTTTATGGGAAATGTGTATTCGGGAATGATGGCACTTTTTATTTTCTTTGTATCATTAGTGCCTGTGCTTGTTCTGCTAAAGGATTTTCGGAAGGATTTTATTTCTGTTTTTAAATACCAGGTGGTGGTTATTATTGCAGGGCTCGTTTTGGCAGCACCGTTTTTGATTCGTCTATTGTCGGCGCAGGATTCTCTTGGCGTAAGTACGATATATGGCGTTTTACCGCCTTTTAATATGGAGCAGGGTATTGGAGTTCTTTTTAGTTTTTTGGGATTTACTTTTATTACTCTGACGGCAAGAACCGGTATTCCCCAATTGCTTGGTATTGTGGCGATGCTACTTCCCGGAATATTGCCTAAGAACCGTTTCGTAAAATTACTCACATACTATTTTGCGATTGTTTCGGTTGTAATCTTTTTTTGTTATAGTAGTTTTTATTCGAATGATTTAGGCTGGAGAAGCCCATTTTCGGTAAAATTATTCTGCTTAATTGGCACATCCGTTTTGTTTACCCGACTATTCTGTCTGGCTTACGAAAAGAAGAAGATTCTGGGGTATGCATTGATAGCGGTAATACTTGGAATGATAATTATTTTTTCCGATGTAGTGTTAAGCAATTCAAAAGTAGAGGATGTGGGTGACCATGAGACTCATGTTGCGTTCGCAAAGGCAGCGGAAGGCTGGAAAGTAATTCGCGACAACACGGACAAACTGGATTTGGTATTGAACAATCCGCTGGCATTTTCGGATATGACATATAATTATCTTACCGATTCATACAAGAGCTATTTATACTCTTATTTTTCGGGCAGATTTTCTTCCATGGCGGATTTTACCTTGTCAATGTCTATCATCAGTGAGGAGGATATGCCCCGTTTTCAAGCGCAGTATCAATTTGTGACTGAGTTTTTCAATGAAAGGGCTACTAAAGATGATGTGCGGTATGTGGCAAGAGATATGAACGTTAAGGCGATTCTGGTAACACCGGAAGATGCTTTATGGGAAGACTTTGATGTTTTGCTTGAATATTATGAAATGATATCCGAGACTGATGGGTATAAGGTATTTATCAGGAGAGAATAAAAACGGGGGCAAGCCCCCGTTTTTCATAAGCCTAAAATTAATAGTATATTTTTTTCAACCAATTCCTCAAATGTCTTAGCGGTTTCTTCCGTATATACGCCGGTATTGATATTTATACAGATGGTTGCACTGTCATCGGAAGGGGATGGCAGAAAAACACATTCCATTGCGGAGGATGCGCTGGTTCTGTGCGTGAAAAGGAAATCTTCATAAGCATTTTCAAAAAGATTGTCCGGGTATTTCAAACCACCCTCATTTATCATGGTTAAGGAATCATACATGACAGGAGAGTTTTGGGCATTGGCAGGAGACAGCGTTGCGTATGGTATGATATTG
>JAZUKG010000057.1:0-2220 GCA_045643145.1 Lachnospiraceae bacterium
CCACACATCCTTAGTTCTTCCTCTATAACAGAACTCTTCTCAATTGCACATACAAAACATTGATCTTCCTTACCTTCATGATAGTATTCAAGGTTAAAATATTTCTCGTATGATTTATCCAGTACAACCTGCTGTCCCTCCAGCTTCTTAAAGTATGCTGCCAGTTTTTCTATTTTTATCTCCAACTGTTCTTTCTCAGCAGCTGCTTTACTATAGCTGTAATAAATATGAAGGTACCTGTTCTTTTCGTCTGATGGAAAAACTGTTTTTTCTACTGTAGTTCCATTAACCCCAAATCTTCTGATAGTATACTGTCTGCTATCCTCAAAGGTACCACGTACCTCCTTCACTGCATCAGCCACCAAAGCCTTCATCCCTTTAACCATGATTACAAAATCATAGCCGCACTTATCCATGTATTTTATATTTTCACGGCTAAAATAACCTCTATCCAAGATAAATCCTGCATTCTTATAACCATAGGCTTTTGCTTTATCAAGCATGCACTGTAACTGAGACACATCCACAATACTTCCAGGATAATCCTCATAGAACAAAGGCTCTCGATTGTTACAATCATACGCAATAGAATAATTAAAAATCGGTAATCCTTTATCTTCCTTAGCATGGCCATACTCCACAAGTTCAATATCACCTGCCTGACAATTCTTGTTAGTGGAATCATAAGATATATAGATTTTTTCTTTATTCTTCTTTAAGGCATTCCATTCATTCTGGAATTCAACAGAATCATCAACAGAAATCTGACCTATGAATTCAGACACTGTTGAATCGCTGTAAATCTTATATCCCGGTGTAAACAACGGATGATTGTAGGCATAATCAGGATAATACTGACCTGCGTTATTCTCAGTTGTAAGATAATAGGATGCAAGATCCATAAATAATCCTGTTCCCCGGTCATCATTATAAACAGAAGATATAATCTTATCCAGCATACTTTCCATCATTAGCTTTTCAAGTACGATATATGTTCCCACTCGAAGGCAACTGCTTCTTTCCGTTCTTCCCTCATCAGTAGGAATTTCTGCATCTGGGAAATATGTCAGAAAGTTTGGGTTCGGATACATCATAGATGGATCCTCATCACACTTCTTTCCTATGGTAGTACGCTTTGGGATGTTATATTTCTTATCCGGCTTATAAACTCTGTCATACTCATAGTTGATGTACGTGACGCCCTTTATAACCCTCTCAAAAATCTTGCCTTTCTCCTCAGGAATAGGCACTTTAAAATCAAAATACACTCGTTTTGCTCCTTAAAAATAAGTATGTATACCCACTCAATTATTATAACAAAGAAAGGGCAGATGTTAACTTCCAGAGTTTTTACGACTAAGCAGTAAACTCCTGCCATTTATCCGTTCAATCAAATGGCAATTCTTCCCGTTCCAGCATGGAATTCTCAACATACTCTGTGGCCTCCATCAGGAGGCCATTTTTTTCTAAATACTGTTCTAGCAGCATGATTTTCTGCTCCAGAAAGTCGATTTCTTTCCACAATTCTGGTTTTGTTTTTCGTGCATGATCAGTCATCCTGACTTTCAGTGCCTCCCTGTATAAACCTCAGGATTTCCTCATAGCTTCGTGTACTTTCTGCAATCGCCTGCATCAGTTCTTCACTCTGGATCGCTTTCTGTTTTTTATGTAATTCTTCAAGCTCTGCCGTCAGTCTATCGTACTGTTCCCTGTTCCGGCTGATGGATTTCTCAACTTTTGCGATTTTCTGTTCCAGTCCTTCTTTGCTGATATTCCTTGCCATTTTTATTTCCCTTTCAAAATCTCACTGATGTAATTTGCTTTATATTTCACATGTCCAGCATCGATGCCAAATGCGCTCAAGATTACTTTCTGTGTTTTCGTAACAGCATGATCCAGCCGGTAGACTTTATCCAGCTGTCTGGTCATCTCGATTTTTTCCAGTTCCCGGATTGCTGCCGGCACAGTAAGATAATTCGGTTTCTTAACCATTTCTCTTGCCTTATTCTTTAATGCGGTATAAATCCTGCATCGGATGATCAAAGCGATAAATCCAATGAAAATCTTGTTTGAAGCAGCCTCTTCTGAAGCCACCCGCAGACAGCTGTTTCCGAGATATGACTTATCAGCACGGAATACCTTTTCTGACACATCCCGGTTTTTATACAGGCCGATTGCTTCTTTTGCATCCATTTTTTCAGAACTGATGATAGCAAAGTA
>JAZUKG010000058.1:0-2396 GCA_045643145.1 Lachnospiraceae bacterium
TTCATCACCGGACAAACCTGTATATTTTGGTGGTACTGTCAACAACACCTTCATCCGCTCAGGATCTGGTGACAGACGGGCTACAAATGAAGAAATCGCCGCAATGTATCGGGACCAGATGTTTGGCGTGAAATCAGAACAGTTCATAGATGGCTCCAGTCTGGATGATTTGTCAATGGATGCGCTGCACGACTACAGGGCATATCTGGCATCCGTCAAGTCAAGACAGGCTTTTGAGACTGCTTCCGATGATGAGTTCTGCCGCATGACGAATATCGCTGACAAGGAAGGACGGCTAAGCTATGCCGGACTGATGATGTTCGGTAAGGGCCATCGCGTCACAGCATATATTCCTACATTCTGTGTTGATTACATTGAGATTCCCGGGAACAGCATACAGGAGGCTGATTTACGTTACACCTACAGGATTCCCGAACAGGAGAACATCTGGAATGCGTATCGCATAATCAGTAGAAGGCTGCTTACCATTGTTGATGTGCCATTCAAGATGGATTCTGAAGGGCGCAACGTTGGAGACACCAGCCAGTATCTGATACTTCGCGAAGCCCTGGCGAACTTCCTCATGCATGCTGATCAGTTCAATACGTTGCGCTCTTGCATTCACGTTTACACGAACAGGATTGAGTTTGTCAACGGAGGTTCTATTCCTGTCAATCTGAAAGAGATAGAAGGACGCGCCTACACCAACCCCAGGAACCCGACTGTCGCAAGACTGTTCCGTTTCGCGGATATTGCTGAGAATGTCGGGTTCGGCCTGAACACACTTCGCAGTTGGAAGTTTGTTACCGGCAGGATGATGGAAATAGAAAGTGCGCTGACCGCTACCACAGTCTCCTTTGATCTGAAGTCTACATTACCGAACCAATCGAAAAGTAAGGTAAAAAGTAAGGTAAAAAGTACGGTAAAAAGTAAGGATAAAATCAAGGGCCTGATGAAAGAAGAGCCTGCTATCAGTCTCGCAGATATAGCAGATGTCTTAGGAATGTCCTTGAGCGGTGTGGAAAAGGCCGTCCGCAACATGAAAACTGCTGGAGAAATAGAAAGAAAAGACGGAAAGAAAGGCGGCACTTGGATTGTCCTGTAATACCGCCATGCAGGCTACTGGCCTATTTCTGGCCCTTTATGAGCAGCTGCATCAGCAATTCTTTGGCCTCCTTTCCTGACATTTTCGAAATCTTATCTAGAGTAAGTCCTGTTTCTTCCCCTAAGTTGAGAAGCTTGTTATTGTATTCGAACTGTCTCTCCAAAGGGTAGTTTGCTATGTACAAATCGGTTATTGAGTGGCCACGCGGGCTTGTTTTTCATATAAATCCATAAAAGTTTTCTCCTTATATTTAAAAAACAACAGTATTTATAAGTTTCTCACTCTTGTATGCAACTCTTCTATCCTTTGTGTCAATGCGTCAAATTCCAATGATTCGCCATAAATGAAAAATCGTCTCATGTCAGCATAATCAGCCTTCCATGCTTCCATTTGTGATCGTGGAATCATAAAATTGATATTTTGAGGGTTGAGTAGGTCATAGTTTACATACTTTAAGGCATAATACGCATTACGATGCTCAACAATGGCATCATAAAGAATGCGGTCGGATAGGGCGTTACGTCCATACTCAGTATCCATTAGTTTTTCCAGATCATACAAATGACGAGTCATACGCACACTTCTTGGGCTTTCTTTCTGAAACTCTTCTGCAAGCAGGAACATCTTTTCCAGGAATGTTCGGGTTGGTATCACAGTCCTTATCTTACTTTCGGAGTCTGTATCCTCATCCTTGAAACTGGCACCTATGAGTGATTGTATTTCACGTATCTCTGTTGGCTCATCCATAGATAAGCAGCTGATTTCTATCTTCACGCGAGGAGGGATATAACTAATGGTATTCTCAATAATAGATGGATAATGAAGATAAATTACCGTCGGATCCTTGTCTGAATCAATTGGATGCCATACTCCACTCTTATCTTGTATTTGTGTCTCATTCTCGATGTTATATCCTGTGACACCCATGTCCCTCAATTGTTCATCCAGTTGATAGGATAGAGTTTCATGTATATATTTCCGTGCTGTCTTGCGTAATTTATCACGCTGGCTCTTGCTCGTCTTGTCTATACCAAAGAAAGAGTGACTTATAGCCAAGTCTATATCTTCAGAAAAACGTTTTATGATATTGAAACCTTTGGATAGAGATGTACCTCCTTTAAATATCAAAGATTTATGACAGTCTGTCTTAAGTAAATGTTAAATAATAACCTGCTTCATTTTTGAGATGCATTTATCCGGCCGTTTGCAGGCATAACAAACCTGCCGAAACGGAAGAAAATTCAGATGGATGCGCACCTCTGAAAAAGCAGCAAAAATTTGATTTAATTTG
>JAZUKG010000059.1:0-43112 GCA_045643145.1 Lachnospiraceae bacterium
TTTATATCGATAACCGCTCCCTTTGTATAGGTCGGATCAATATCTGTTAAATCTTCATCGAGTGTTACGGTAACACCGCCCACTGCTTTGTTAATCACTGCAATATCTTTCATAGAAATAGAATAATATCCGTTAATCGGAACATTTCCCAGAAAAGCTGATACTGCATCCACTGTATTTCTACAGCTCTGTCTCTTATTTCCGCCATAATAGTGTGCACAACAAATTTGAAGCGGCATATATGCGGAAACATTTCCGCTGGTGTCCATCATAGGAACATCAGTGATTGTATCACGGTTAATTTCAATATAACCGAACTTTTTCTCATCCTCATCTACTACAAGAAGTAACAGAAAGTCAGCCATGGATCCCAAATATTCAGGTCCCTTCTCTTCCTCATTTCCGCTACCGTCAGTTCCCATAAACAAATAACTCTTTACTCTATGGTCCTGTGTGTAGATTTCTCCGTCTAAGACAATTTCATTATCATCTTCATATTCATATTCATCGTCTTCATCAACTTCTACGACTCCGATTTTCTGGTCAAGCTTATTTAAACCAAAAAACAATCCGCCAAGCATTACTACTACAATCCCGGCAAAAAGAATCGTTCTCAGAATGCCTTGCTTATTCATTCTTAAGAATCCTCTCTCCTAACTCATCAATCAAAAGGAGCCTTTGCTGTCCTAACTTCTTTTCAATTACAGCTCGTCCATCCTTTAGATTTGGAACTCTGGTTTCTAAATTGTGGGCATCGCTTCCTAATAAGAAGTCATAATCTTCTTTCATAAGCTTAATGCATTTGCCGCGTTTCATTAACTTTAGGAACGCACCGGCATTCATCTGTAAAATAACCGGTAAATTAATTACCTGTTCAAAAATGCTTTTATCCTTTTGAAATTCAATATATCTTTCAATATGTGCAAATATCAACTTCTTTTTCTGTTTTTCTAATAAAAGCTTGATATCATTTAGCATATCTTTTGTCCATTGACAAAACGGCATTTCTAATAGAAGATAATCGCTTCCGTCTATGGTAAGTTTTGGAACAATATCCGCTTTACCAATACCACCGAAATAATAAACCTCAGCTCCCAAATGAAGCTTTATTTTATCTCCGTACAGCTGCTTTACTTCTTCTTTTAAAGCCTGATAACGCTTCTCTCTTTTTTCCAAAAAAGCATCTGCTTTTACATGGTTCGCATAAAAATGAGGAGTCAGTACAATATCGGTAACGCCCTGTTCTGCCTCCTGTCTAATCATCTCAAGGGACATTTCAAGGCTTTTACTTCCATCATCGATACCATATAAGATATGACAGTGAAAATCAATCACGTTTTTCATCCCTTTCTTTATTGCGATGCTTTCACATCTCGTTACCGAGTAACCATGCTTACAACATGATACTCCATTTTTTTTCTTTTTTCAACCGATTTAGTCCGATTTTTCCAACAAAATATCTTATAAACCTTTTTATTTTCTGTGCAGTTTGCACAACCATTCAAAACGCAAAGTCTTTTGACACCCAAACAATTTTAATAAAAGAAATCCATATTCAACTCATCATATCTAATATCCACAGTGATAAATCCGGATGCATAAGGTCCCATTTCATATGGATAGAAATAATAAGTCGCATATCTTTTACCTAATTTAATAAAGGCATCCTGCAATGAAACATAATCACGGACTTTTTTTTCAAATAGAGCTCCGCTTTCCTCTTCATAGTATCCTTTGGTTCCCGATCTATAATCTTCTAACGCTTTCTGGGCTACCAATTCTTTAAAATCTTCCTCAGTGCCTTGATATAAATCCTTAAATTCACAGCGGTCGCCCGTATATACATTAAAAATCATAAATTTTTTCGAAGGCATTCCGTGCGCGCCTCCTGTATAGCTGTATTCATTGTAATTCACCATCAGATAATTTCCGCGGCGATACGCCTCATCTACCTCTAAATTTTCATAATACGGTGCATAGTATTCATCATGTACATAGTCAGGTTCCACATCCAAATCGTTTGATATACGATTTATATAATCAACGTAATATTCTTCCAGCTGTTCATTGATGTAGTCTTTAGCAAATATATCGTCATCTGTCACCTGATATTTTTCTGTTTCAAATACTCTGGCTATTTTTTCGCAGTCGACACAACTGAATTCTGTATAATCCGTCTCTATCGTACCCAACCGATTCGTATCATAAACATATAAAGGGGTAAGCAACTGCTTTCCTTTTGAAAGGTCTGCCAAATCGAGATAATACCATCCCACTTCAATCCCCTGTGAATCCACATCCAGGAAATAAAGATTATTGTCATGAATTCTCATTCCGGATACACCCAGGTTAAATATCGGTACCCCCGGAACATCGGACGAGTCATATAAAAATACATCCTGTCCTGTATCCAAATTTCTTCTGTATACTTTGTAATAGGAATTTCTTCCTCCAATCGGAGTATCAGAAACATAATAATATAAATAAGTCCAATCTTCTGCTGCAACAATCGCATCCTCTTTATCCGGAATGTATTCATTCTTTAACGCATAACGATGACTGGTTTTAAAATAGCTGCTTTCTTCTGCTTCTTCATAAGTAAATGTTTCATTATATTCTACTCTTAATGAAGTCTCATCTGTGAGACTGCAAACCATAAGAACATTTTGATAATTATCATCTTTGGTATCATATGCAGAAATATAAATAGCTCCCTGATCAATGGTCACTTCAGGGCTTGTATAATTCTCTAAATACAACGCCTTGTGACTTTCCAGATTTTCTCTGTCAACATAGTACACAGCGATTGCATTCTTTAATGTCCCCTCTTCGGACATTGCCCATTCTCCTGCTGTTGCCACGCCGCTCAAATCTGCTGCATAGCCTCCAACTGCAAAATAGCATCCGTTTCCGGTTCCTGTTTCACACACATCAATATACTGGTTATCAGAGGTTGATTTATATACAACCTTTGTTTCCCTTCCTTTTACAGCAACTACCTGACTTTCGTCTGTCAGCAAAAAGAAATCATCTGCTGTTTTCAAATCATCTGTATCTGCTGCTACACTTACAATATCTGTTTCAGTTTCTGCAAGTCCATCTTCCTTTGATGCGACTTCTTCTGTCTCATCCTGCGATTCATTCGCCATCTGTGAGTCAGATACCTGTGCATTTTGACACCCCATTGTAAATGCTGCCATCATAACAGCTGCTACAATACCGGCTAATACTGCCTTTTTTTTCATAACCATTCTCGCTTTCCGTAACACTCATGGTTTTTCTTTCCATGTGAGAATATAACATACCCCCAATAGTCATGCAAGGCAATTTAGTTCTTCAAAAGAATTCTTATGTATTTCTTAAGATTCCCTGCCGGCTTTCTGATACCATCATCTTCATATAATTCATAGGAAGCCTTTTCATACCCTATTAATTGATAGTCATCACCTGCCTGAATGGATGCACTGCTTTGCATCATTTTTCCATACGGAAATGCTTTTCCTTTTCTGATAAAAAAGACCAGTTCATTATATTCATAGGAAATGTAATAATCTCCCTGCTGCATAACCTCGGTTTCAACCTTTCCCAAACGATTTATTCTTACCAGCATCATTTCCTCCGGCAAATACACAAATCGTCCTGTTGTATTTTGTGTATACACTGGTATCAGCATCAGTTCATTTCCAAAAAGAAGCTGATCCTCAACCTCTTTGGATCTGGCATCCGTATATTCAAAGGCCAAAGGCTTGAACATCATGGTATCTGTAAGAGCCGCCTTCATATATTCACTATAGATATAAGGAAGTAATCGATATCTCAATTGCAGCAAATCTTTCATTGCATCTACATTTTCAAAACGATACAATTCCTGCATCCTGGTTCCGTTGGCAGAATGATTTCTCATGAGCGGAGTAAACATCGCAAACTGAATCCATCGCTGCATCAAATCTGCTGTCGTATCACTACCAAAGCCACCCATATCTGCGCCGGTATATAAAAAGCCGACCATATTCAGATTACAGGTCATCTGAATATTCATAAGCAGATGTGACCACCAGGACTTGTTATCTCCCTGCCAAATACCGGCATATCTGTGCATCCCGATATAGGAAGACCGTGAAAAGAGCAAGGTTCTCTGATCCGGACAAATTTCATCCAATGCCTCAGAAGTTGCCTTTGTCAAATAATATCCGTATAAATTGTGAACCTTATCATGTCTGATATATTCCGAACCCACCTTATGATAAAAAAGTTCATAATCCTTTGGATGGTTACCCAGTCCGTTTACTATATCTTTCATTTCAAAGTATTCCTGAATGCCCATATTGGTTTTTGCTAATTCATTAATCTGACTAATAGAATCCCGTAATCTGTCCTCCGTATAAAAAATAGCCGGTTCATTCATGTCATTCCAAAAACCGTCAATTCCCTTTTGCATCAAAAAGCGATACTGATTTCCAAACCATTTTGCAGCATCCTCATTCAGCACATCCGGCAAATGCACTCTTCCGGGCCATACTGCTGCTACAAAATCATTCCCATCCTGATCTTTACAAAAGTACCCTTTCTCTTTCCCTTGCTCATAGACATCATAACCATCCTCGATTTTGACTCCCGCGTCAATAATCGGTACCAGATGAATATCCATGCTTTTCATATCCTCTACAAGCTTTTCAAAATGTGGAAATGTTTCCTCATTTATAGTGAAGTCCTTGTATCTCTCCATATAATCGATATCCAGATAAATCGAATCAATCGGAATCTTTCTGTCACGATATTCCTTTGCTACCTGTCTGATTTCCTGCTCACTTTTGTATCCCCATCTGCTCTGTCCGTATCCCAGGGCCCATCTCGGTGCCATATAGCTTTGTCCAATCATATGGCGAAAGCTTTGAACAATTTCTGTCTCGCTCTTTCCGGTAATCAGGTAAACATCCATATCATAGCTTTCTGCTGTAATCGTCATCTCATCTGATTTGCTGTATCCGATATCAAAAACCATTTTGGCCGGGTAATCAAAGAAAAGCGCATACTTTTCCTTTCCGGAAACCAGGATAAAATTATGACTTCCGTAAAGAGAAGGGGAATCCTCCTGATGATGCGGATTATCAAAATTATCAGATATATATTTCCATCCTCTTTTGTTGATTCCTCGAATTTGCTGTCCCAGTCCATATACAATATCTTTCTCTTCTAATTGATATGAAAAGCCAATTTCCTTTTCCCAACAAACAGGACCGATTTGCATCTTGCCCTGTTTCTCATCAACGTTTTTTAATTCATACTCCTGCGAAACAACCGCTCCTGTTTCAAACGGTCTCCCAAATCGATATTTTGTAATCATGTTTTACCCCCATACAGCTTTACTTCCGCTGTCTGTTTTAGAAACAATCAATTTTGTTTCTACTTGAGCTTTCAGTTCTGATACATGCGAGATAATTCCAATCAGCTGATTTCCTTCAGAAAGTTCATTCAAAAGATTCAAAGCCTGATTTCTGGTTTCATCGCTTAATGAACCAAATCCCTCATCAATAAACATCGTATCAATTCGAATCTTGCTTCCTCCCTGAATCATATCGGAAAGACCGAGTGCCATGGAAAGTGCCGCCTGAAAGGATTCTCCTCCGGATAAGGACTTCACATCTCTGGTCTGTGCTGTTACCAAACTGTATACATCCAAATCCAGTCCAACCTCTCCCTGTGTACCGAGCTGCTCGATGTCTCTGCATTTTAAGATAAACTGCTTATTTGACATTCGAATCAGGCGCTCATTTGCTGCCGCAATTACCTTTTCAAAGAAACGTCTTTGAATATAAGTCTGGAAATCCATTTTCTTTCTGGAAATCTTACCTCCTGCAGTATCATTCAAACTTTTTAATACAACATACTCCTCCAGCATACCTTCTCTTTGCGCGTACTTATCCTTGATGATAGCTAGCGCATTTTTATTTTGATCCAGCAGTGCATAAAGCTTTTTGCAATGTTTCTGCACTGCTGCCTTTCTGCCATTTAAATCATTTGCACTTCTGACAAAATCAGATATATCAACCTTTTCCTTGCCCTGAGTGCGTTCGATGTAATGCTTTAAATCGTTTTGATTTTCCTTTACAGCATCCTCGTATTGCTTCAACAGATTTTGCATCTGCTCCATATCTTTATCACTTCGTCTGGCCTGTTTATATTCTGCTTCGGATGCAAATCCGTTTTCGATACAAGCTTTTTGAAACTCATCTGCATACTGCTGCCTTTGCTGCTTTAGCTGCTTCGCATTTTCTACCTCATTCTGCCAGGTCGCCTTCAACTGTCCTTCTTCCATACTTGCCTGCTGATAGGCATCATCAATCGTTTCCTTATTATGTTTCAAAATAGCAATCTGTTTCTCCCAGGTCTGCTTCTGTGCCAATGCTTCACGCCTTGTCGGAACAGGCAGTGACTTGTTCTTCTGAGCTATTTGCTCTTCTTTCTCCTGGATAGAAGTTTTTAATATAGCTATATTTGTTTCTGATTCCAGTTGCAATACTCGTTTCTTTTCATTCAGCTGTTCTAATTCCTGCTTGGCGAGGTCATACTTCTGACCGGCCTGATCCATTCCCTTCTTTGCACGGTCCACATCGGCCTTGGTCACAACATCTACATCCTGTTCATCGAAAACCTCATGATGAATACTTCCGCAAACAGGGCATGGCATCCCTTCTGTCAATTCCTTTCTGAGCGCCATTGCCTGATTCTGTATAAAATCATGGTACATCTTTTCGTGGAATTTCACAGCCTCCTGATATTTTGCTTCCAGTTCTTTTATTTCTGCCTGCTTTTCAAGGATACTCTTTTCACATGCTTGGGCCTTACTTACCATTTGCTGTGAGTATCCCAGCTTTTCCTCCAGCTCATTTTGCTGTTTTTTCAATTCTTCGATTTCTTCATACAGACCCATTCTGGCATCCAGCAATGCGCAGTTTTGAACCAGCTTGTCATAGCTGTTTTCATAAGTCTGATAAATCTGTTCCTTTTTCTGTTCTAAATCCAAAAGCTGTTTACACTTATCATCATGTGCCTTTTTTACCTGTTCTGCCTGCAATGCTTTTTTTTCATATTCTGCCTGTTTGTTACTCAGAACCTGATAGGCCGCATTGACCTTAACAGCCCTTTGTGCCTGTTCAAGACTATGTTTTCTCTGCTGATGCGCATTTTCACTTCCCTTAAGTCTTTGCTCATACGCTTTTGCCTTTTCCAGTTTTTCAAAGTCCTGATTTATCAGACGGGCTTCTTCCATCCTTCTCTGAATCTCGATAAGCTGCTTATCCATTTCTTCCAGTTCTTCTTCATAGGCTTCGTATTCGTTTTTCAGTTCCAAGTTGATAGAAGCAATCAGTTCAAAGATTTCGTCCTTTCGGTCATCACTAAAGGCTCCCTTGAGTTCCCACTCCTCTTTGTATTCTGATTCTTCCAGACAGGAAATATCTCGGATACGTTCTGCGATTTCTTTCTCGTTATCTTCCAGTCCTGTTTTTACCTGCTTCATCATGCCCTCAAGCTGTGCTTCGATTTCATAGTAAATATGCGTATCGATAATCTTGGCAAAAATTTCTTTTCTCTTTTTGGACTCTGCATGCAAAAGTTTCATAAAATCGCCCTGAGCCAACATTGCAATCTGCGTAAACTGCTGACAATCAATACCGATGATTTCTTTGATTTTTTCGTCAGTTTCCTTCTTCTTGCCTCCATATATCATGCCATCAGGAAGTGTCAGTTCCACACCGGGCTTCAAAGGCGTTTTTTGAGGCTGCATGATAACAGTTCCGTCTTCCCCAACTACTTTTTTGTAACTGGTTTGCTCCGGACTTCTGACAATCCTGTACTCTTTCTTTCCAATGCGAAAAACAAATTCTACCTGTGTTCTTTCTCCGGGAAGCGCATATTGACTGATCATCATCTGACTGTTTCTTTTACCGCCGCTGGATTCATCAAAAAGTGCATAGGTAATTGCATCAAAAATGGTAGTCTTACCGGCTCCTGTATCGCCCGTAATCAGAAAAATTCCATTTTGTATATGTTCAAAATCTATCGTCTCATCCCTATAGGAACCAAAGGATTTCATTTTTAATAAAATAGGTTTCATATCACTCACTCCATTGCCGGTAATACTTATTCATTATTTGCTGCGATTACATTGTCAATAACCCGGTTTATTATCTCTTCTTCTTTCTGACTCATTGGCTGTCCGTTCATTTCCTGATAGAATTCTCTGAATAAAAGATACGGATCATCAATTTCTTCCTGCGCTTCATGTGCCTTTAATACAGTATTCACTCGGGTATTATCAATCAGTATTTCAATAATATAATCATAAAACTCCTGCAAACGATCCTTGGGTCTGAAAAGAACTTCTTCATCCGTCAGTGTAATACTGACATAATCTTCTTTTAAGGAATCACTTGCCATTGCCAGAATTTCCGCCAGACTTCCCCGAAGTTTTTTAATATCTCTTTTCATAACAAGCGGCAGAAAATCTATTTTAAGGTCACCCTTTTGAGACAGCTCCACTACCGTAATACTCTTTTCATCCGTCGCTTCACTTACTGAATATTTAAGAGGCGTTCCGCTGTATCGTATATGCTCTGCTCCGATTCGCTGGCTGGTATGTATATGTCCCAGCGCAACATAATCAAACTTTGAAACATGACTGACATCTACGCTGTCGATTCCGCCAACTGATATATATCGCATCTCAGAATCTCGTCTGTCCGGTTCTTTCCCTGATGCAATATAGAACTGGTGCGATAATAATACATTTCGCTGCGTATAATCTATTTTTTCCCTTTGAAGCATGGCTGCGACTGCTTCATCGTATGTTTTTACCTCGCATTCCTCTCCAAACAGATTTTTGGCATCTATCGGTTTTGTAAACGGTAGCAAATAAAAATTTACATTTCCCCAGGCATCCTCTAATACAACCTTTTTTAAATACTCATCCTGACTTTGCGGTAGTCCGGCAGCAATATAAATCTGATTTTTTTCCAAAAAGCTACTGGCGTAATTTAATCTGAGATTACTGTCATGATTGCCGGAAATAATCAATACCGGAATTGCCGGCTCTATTGCTGCAAATTCATTTAATAATTCATTAAATAAATCAAAGGCCTCTCCGGATGGTGCGGATTTATCATAGATATCTCCGGCGATTAAAATCGCATCCGGCCTCTGCTCCTTGGCATATTCAATGATTTGAGAAAACACATCTCTTTGCTGCTGCTTCATATCATATAAATGCAGTGTTTTTCCTATATGCAAATCAGAAATATGAAAAAATTTCATAAAAAAGCTCCTTCTTTATCTCTTGCTGTTCTGTCATTTATTTTTGTTATATTATACCATACCGAATCAGGCTAATGTCCATGTAAGGGTTCTTTTATTCAGAATCAAACCAATTTTTTCTTCTTTCCCCAGTACCGATATTTTACACTCATAACGAATCAAAAACGGATCCGTCCCTACCGTAACTCCGTTTGGCATCCTATAAGCGCCTTTGGCATTCACGATTCGATAGCTTTTAATATGGTACTCCTGTAACAGACCGTCTCCATCAGTAAGCCTGAGCTTCATCGGAATTACCGTTGCATCCTTATTCAGCTGACATATCATATCCACTTTTTGGTCACTTGCACGCAATCCCACGCCCATACTCTTTCTCCCTTTCGAACAGACGTTCGCTTTTTTGTAAATATGAGTATATACGATAATTTTCAAAATAGCAAGCCATTTTTTCAACAAAATATCAAGAAAAAAGGCGCCTCCTTAAATAGAAGCGCCTTAATAGCTTTTTGTTTTTTATTCGAATCGAATTATTCTTTTTCTAAAGCTAATGTTCTTGTTGTAAGATCACAAACTTCAGCTGGTCCGTAATACTGGATAGCACCCGGATATGTAAATGCTGTTTCAACAGCCCATTCTTCTCTGTGTGCTTCGAAGAATTTGAATGGCTTGCCGTCAAGTTCTACTAATGCTTTTCTGATAACCGGCTTATCTTCACCATTTCTTCTTTCCATGTTCATCATCTTTGTGATAGGCATACCACCTGCAACCCATTCATCAGCTGGCTTAGAAATGTTAGAAACCTTTGAAAGGTATCCTGTGTAACCATACTGGATAAGCATGAATGCATTGTAACCAAGTGAGTAGCAGTAGTCAGCATCGAAGTTTGAAGGGAATGCACATCTTCCTTCATATCCGAAGAAGTGATGCTGAGCACCGAATTTACCCTTGTATGTTCCTGCTTCTTTTCTCTTTGCAAGTTCTGTCTTAACCATTTCAGAGAAGAGCTTTTCTGATTCGATGAGAGAAACCTGTACGTTTCCGTGTGGATCTCTTTCAAGGAAGAGCTGCTGCTGAATTCCCTGTGGAAGGATGTCAAATACTGCAAAGCTTTCTGCTGTAAGACCACCCTTGATGAAGTTGTATTTTGCTGTCCAATCAGGAAGAGCATTGAACTCTTCTGTCTTGTTACCAGCCAAAAGTTCGTTAATTTCAGCGATAAGCTTAGAGAATTCAGGAACGAATTCTACGATACCTTCAGGAATGATAGCAACACCAAAGTTGTTACCGTTGTTTCCACGTTTTTCAACTGCATCTGCGATGTAGTTTGTAATCTGAGCAAGTGACATCTTCTTAGCAGCTACTTCTTCACCGATAAGACAGATGTTTGGCTGTGTTTCAAGAGCACACTCTAATGCTACGTGAGAAGCTGAACGTCCCATAACTTTGATGAAATGCCAATACTTCTTTGCTGAGTTAGCATCTCTTTCGATATTACCGATGAGTTCTGAGTATGTCTTTGTAGCTGTATCGAAACCGAATGAAGCTTCGATATCTTCGTTCTTTAAGTCACCGTCGATTGTCTTTGGACATCCGATAACCTGAATTCCTGTATTGTTAGCTGCCATGTACTCAGCAAGAGTTGCAGCATTTGTATTAGAATCATCACCACCGATGATTACGATAGCTGTAAGTCCACTCTTCTTAGCATTTTCAGCAACTGTAGCGAACTGTTCTTTTGTTTCAAGTTTTGTACGTCCTGAACCAACGATATCAAAACCACCTGTATTTCTGTATGCATCGATGAAAGCATCATCAAATACTACATATTCATTCTTTAAAAGTCCGTCCGGACCACCCTTGAAACCAAGTAATTCATTGTCTTTGTTTGTTGCCTTTAATGCATCATAAAGACCTGTGATTACATTGTGTCCACCAGGAGCCTGTCCACCTGATAAGATAACACCTACTACCTGCTTCTTAGCAACTGATGTGTTCTGACCTTTTTCGAATGTAATTTCCTTCTTACCATATGTGTTTGGGAAGAGAGCTTTGATCTGTTCCTGATCTGCTACACTCTGTGTGTCATTTCCTTCCTTAACGCAGATTTCTGCGATACCATTTCTGAGCATGCCTGGAAGTTTTGGGCTATACTCATATCTTGCTTTCTGAAGTGGTGAAAGATTCATAATATTTCTCCTTTTGTTAAATATTTTTAGTAATACTACTAAATAATTATAATAAAAGATTCCCTGTAAAAAGTAAACAGTTTTATTGTATTTGTTCGTAAAAACAATCAGAACATATTATGATTCTCGAATTATCTTCTGTGACGACTCTTGTAATCAGCCATAATCGGAGCACAGCACTCAGCCATTAATACATCCATGTCATCTGCCTTCTTTGCTTTTCTAAAGGTGCTGACGGTTTTGGCAAGCACTTCATAATTAAGCTTGGTTCCCATGCTGTCACATTCATAGTTTACAGCTCTGTTTGGGGCGATTCCAAATCGTCCTGCCACTTCAATTGCATCAATATTTGCACCCAGGAATAAAAATTCCCATCCATATTTTTTCTTTTGCTTTTCTACCATCTTTTTCACCTTGCCATAGGTATATTTATGACTGGAATTTTCCATACCGTCTGTTGTGATAATAAATAAGGTTTTCTCCGGTCTGTCTTCTTCTCTGGCATACTTATGTACATTGCCGATGTGATGAATCGCCGAGCCAATCGCATCTAAAAGTGCTGTACAGCCTCGTACATAATACTGATTTTCATTCATCGGCTCGATTCGTTTTACATCCACTCTGTCATAAATCACCTCGGTCTGATCGTCAAAAAGAACAGTGGAAATCAAAGCACTTCCCTCTTCCTTTTTTTGCTTTTCTATCATGGAATTGAATCCGCCGATAGTGTCCTTTTCAAGTCCTGACATAGAGCCGCTTCTGTCCAAAATAAATACTACTTCTGTTAATCCTTTTTTCATTTCTTTGTCCTCCCTTGCGTCGATTGTTTTACAATCGAGGCCATTCACTGTTTTCATATACTACCTTTTGAAAACTGGTTTTATGTGTTTCATGAGCCAAGTATACACAAGGAAGACGAAAAAAAGGTCGCTCGGAAAGCGACCTTTCAATTTAGGTAATAATACATTCTAAACCATGCTCTTCTAACTGAATATCCAGTTCTATCATGTCATATATTTGATTTTCTATAAAGTAAGAAAAAATAATATCTCTTTTATCGCAAGGCGACAGGGCATAGCCTGCTCTTGACAATAAATCCTTTGTCTCATCCATATTCAGTTTGGCTCCTATACACAGACACAATGCTGTTTGTTTTTGCGGATGATAATCAGGATGATTTTTTATTTTAGAAAACGTCTTTTTATCGACAATTGCATCCTTGTAAACCTGCGCATTCTCCAGTCCCTTTTCCTGAATCAAATATAAAAGATACTGCGAAAAGGTATCTGTAAGATGAGCGATACGTTCCTTGATTTTATCTTCATGCAACGAAAAATCTACCGTTTCCAAAGCCTCATCCGCTTCATATACAGGTTTGGCAATCATAGGTTCCGGCATAGGTGCAGACATCTTTGCAGACATCTCTGATGCCTCATCCATTCCTTTTCGGCTGTTTTTTTGACTGCCTAAAATTTTACCAAACAAATCAGATGGGCGTCTCTTTTCTTCCCGCTTTTGCCCGGGTGCCATCGCCAAGGATGCACTTCTCATTAGTCGGGTTTCATATTCGTACTCTTCTTTTTTCTTTTCTTCTACATAATTCTGATCAATATAGCTTTGAAGATTCGAAGATATTTGTTTGCCTAGGCTAACTGAATCCGAATCAAACAGTACCAGAAAAACCTGCATATCATGTTCCAGTAAAAAGGCATTGATTTCATCTACCGCGATTCGCATTCCTTCCTGTTTTGGATAGCCAAAGCTTCCTGTCGCAATCAAAGGAAACGCAATGGAAGTCAGTTGATATTCTCTGGCCAGCTGCAAGCTCTTTTGATAACAGCTTCGAAGTTTTGCCTCACTTGACTCTGTATCATCCCATCCGTTCTCTGTTTTTTTTCTATATACAGGACTGACTGCATGTATGATATATTTTGCATCCAAGTGAAATCCCGGAGTTATAAAGACCTCGCCCTGTGAAACCGGTCCGATTTTCGTTTTTCTGTATTCAAACAATTCCTGAAATCCTGCTGCCTCATAGATCGCCTTGTCACAGCCCGCTCCCACTGCTACTGACTCATTTGCAGTATTTACGATTGCATCGACCTGCATTTTGACAATATCCTGTCTGACAATTTTCAATGACATATTGCTTCTCCTTAAAAGAGGGCACCCTCTATATCAGAGGATGCCCCGTGGTTTACATGGTTACGGAATACTTGCTGCACTCTTTACTAAGCAGTGCATCAAAACTGTTATCGGGTTTCTTATCCTGTTTGAGCCAGTCAATTTTCTCATTGGATGAATTTCTCTGAGGCGGAATGACCGAAACCGCTGAAACTTTGTAAATCCATTCACTAGCGATCATTGCGTTAATCCCTCCTTGGATAACTGCTATGTTTTCGGTTTCATCCTTTATATCGGCATATCTTGTGGTTTACTTAATACTTTTTTGCAATATCTTGTAGAAAATCATTTTGACGGCTCCTATATCATCCTTTTCCCTATTTACCGTTAGAAATCATATCGTCTGATTTCGCAGTTCTTCACACCAAAACTTGCATATTCCTCATTGGTCATATCTCTAAAATAGGATTCCACGGTTCTGGAAATTCCGTTGTGAGCTACCAGTAAATATACCTGCTCTGAATCCATTTTAATTCGATCAATTAAATTATAAATACGCTGGCAAAGTCTCAACATACTTTCTCCGCCCTCATAATTTTGAGCAAAGCATCCTTTTGCTTCCATAAACTCTGCAGCATTTCTGGGAGAGGTCCCCTCCCATTTACCAAAGTTTTGTTCAATCAAAAGTGGCTCCATGACGGCCGGTACACCAATCACCCCGGATATTTCCATAGCGGTATCTCTGGCTCTGCTAAGCGGTGAATAAATAATTTTATCGATATGAATGCCTTCCTTTAAAATCTGCTCAGCCACTTCCTTTGCCTGCATACGACCCTTTTCTGTCAAAGGGCTGTCGGTTGCTCCGCAAATCTTGTCCTCAGCATTCCAAACTGTCTGACCATGTCTGACAAAATATAAATGCCCCTCTACCTTCTTATCCAGTCTGCTCTTGATATATTCGTATCTGGCTCTCTTTTCCTCTTTTTGAAAATGGTATGCAGATTCTCTGTCCTGAAGATCTGTCATATCATAAATCAAATCCTTGGCCTTTTCTCCAAACTGCTCACTGGTTAAATCAAACAGAATACCATCCACTTCATTATAACAGTGTATACCACCTGAGCTTGTCTTCATTCCGTATACATTTCCGCCAAAGATATCCTGCGCCAAAAAGGCGGTAATCGAACATTGTCCCAGTGTATTATTCGCCGGTGTCCAGTCATCTCTCATTCTCGGAGCACAGCTGTCTGCACACCATACTTTCTGAAGCTTTTCATATAAATCAATCGGAGTCTGAATTCCCTTATATATTTCTTTTTCTGCTTTTACCTTGTCAGCTTCCTGCCAACCATAAAACTGATAACCCATTCTATATCCTCACTCACTCTATTATCAATTTATACTCTCTTTTCTCTGTAATCTCCAATAAAACCACATACAAATGATAGCTGAGGCTAACGAACCAATCGGTGCTGCCCATCCCATAGGATACAGTGTGTTTGGAAATACTTTGCTGGTAATGTAGGCTCCCGGCACACGGAAAAAGATAACCGAGATTACATTATGTATAAAGGAATACTGTGATTTTTGTATTCCGCAAAAATATCCGCTAAAGCAGAAATGCATAGCTGCAAATACCGTATCAAACGCATAGCTTCTCAAATAGGTGCAACCTGCTGCAATCACGGCAGTATCTTTTGTAAAAATACCAATGAAGACATGCGGTATAAACTGATTAATAATACCAATCAAAAGTCCCCAGCACACCGTGATAATAAGTCCCCACTTGAGGCATTCCTTGGCCTTGTCTGATCGCTTTGCCCCCATACACTGCGCCGTCAATGCAGAAATCGCTGACAGGAACGCTGACGGTATCAGGAAGAAAAATCCGATCAGCTTTTCAACCACGCCGACTGCTGCCGCATCCACGAGTCCTCTGGAATTTGCAATTACAGTGATTGCAATAAATGCCACCTGAATAAATCCATCCTGACAGGCTACCGGTATTCCTATCTTGAGCATATCTGATAAAACATTCTTGTCTATTTTGTAATCCGTCTTTTTAAAGGCCAAATTTCGGTTCTGCTTTTTGTATAAACAAAAGACTGTAATCGTGCTGGCAATCTGTCCTGCAACCGTTGCCAGTGCAGCCCCCTTTGCACCCATTTGAAAGCCGCCGACAAATACAAAATCGAGAATAACATTGGCAATGCAAGCTGCTATGACCGCATACATAGGTCTTTTGGAATCACCCATTCCCCTAAAAATTCCGCTGATCATGTTAAATCCAAAAATAAACGGAATTCCCAGACAGCAAATCCACAAATACTCTCCTGTTTCAGTCACTGCCTCTTTTGGTGTCATCATAAGTCTGACAATGCCATGGTTTCCAATCAGCATAAGCGCCGTAAAAATAACAGCTACCAGTGAAAAGAATATACCTCCGGTTGCAATCGTCTTTTTGACGCCCTCTTTATCCTGAGCCCCGGTACTGTTTCCGACCAGCACCGTGATACCCAGCACCAGACCTAAAATAATAACCGTCACCATATGCATAATCTGACTTCCCACAGATACTGCTGTTGTGGTAGCTGCCGTATGATACAGCCCTACTACAAATAAATCCACCAGTCCATATAAAGTTTGTAAAAATGCAGCAATCATATAAGGAAATGCAAATCGCACCAATGCCTTTTTCATACTGCCTTCAAAAATCTCATCCATCATAATTCATATTGTATTGAGTTTCCTGCAAAATATCAAGGTTTATTGCGATCCTCGTTTGCATTCACACGCAAAAAATGATATAACTATCTCACTGGTTTAGATCTATAAAATCTATAAAAAACAAAGGAAAACGATACACAAGGAGAAAAAGAATGGCAACAATTACAGGAAAAAATGTTGGGAAGAAATGCTTGGTACACTACAAGGGTACTTTTAATGACGGTTCACAGTTTGACAGTTCCTATGACAGAGGACAGCCTCTTGATTTTATCTGCGGCGCAGGTATGATGATTCAGGGATTTGATCAGGCCGTTGCCAATATGGAAGTCGGTGAAATCGTAAATGTGCATTTAATGCCGGAAGAAGCCTACGGTCCAAAGGATCCGGATGCTTTGGTTACCTTCCCGATCAGTCAGCTTCCGGGAAGTGAAGAATTGGAAGTGGATATGCATGTCTACTTATATGATCAGAATGGTCAGCCGGTTCCGGTTACTGTAACTGCAAAAGACGAAGAATCCATTACCTTTGATACCAACCATGAAATGGCAGGTAAGGAACTGAATTTCCAAATTGAACTGGTAGAAATTCAGTAAATATCCAATAGAACACAAAAAAACGGGACCCCCTTTGGTCCCGTTTTATTTATGTTCTGAGGAGTATCCGCCTTTGAATAATCCCCTTTACACACGTCCTTATAATGTTAATTTTGTCCTTATTACAAATTTGAATATCCCATTAATGATTCATCTACTGCCTTTGCTACATCACGGCCTTCCTTGATTGCCCATACAACCAGGGACTGTCCTCTGTGCATATCTCCTGCAGCAAAGATTTTATCAACCTTTGTCTGGTACATTCCTGCTTCAGTCTTTACATTTGTTCTTTCGTTCAAATCTACACCAAAGTCTTTTGCCACATATTCCTGTGCACCTAAAAATCCTGCTGCAATCAAGACTAAATCGGCCTTTAATTCCTTCTGAGTTCCTTCAACAGGAACCATATTCATACGGCCTGTCTTTTCATCCTTCTTTGGTTCCAAAGATACTGTTTTCACGCCGCAAAGATTTCCCTTTTTGTCCTTTACAAATTCAGTTACTGTTGTCTGGAAGATACGAGGATCATTTCCGTATACAGCAATTGCTTCTTCCTGGCCGTAGTCTGTCTTTAAGACTCTAGGCCATTCCGGCCATGGATTTGAATCCAGTCTTTCCTTGCTAGGACAAGGCATCATTTCAAGCTGAGTTACATTAGCTGCGCCTAATCTGACACTGGTTCCGACACAGTCATTACCGGTATCACCACCACCGATTACAATTACATTTTTGCCCTTTAAGCTCTGGAAGCTAAAGTCCTTGGCATCCATAAGCTTCTTTGCATCATAATCATAATCCATGAGTTTCTTACTTACTTCTGATAAGAAGTCAACTGCAAAGTAGATACCCTTTGCATCTCTGCCATCTACCTTGATGTCTCTTGGGTTGGAAGCACCACAGCAAAGAATGATACGATCATATTTCTTCATTAACTCTTTTGCTGTAATATCCTTACCAACATTTGTGTTATATACAAACTCGATACCATCATTTTCCATGATAGCAATTCGTCTGTCGATAATTCTCTTATCGAGCTTCATGTTTGGAATACCATAACGCAGAAGTCCGCCTGCTCTGTCGCTTCTCTCGTAAACAGTCACCTGATGTCCGCGCTGATTTAAAAGCTGCGCTGCTGCCAAACCGGAAGGGCCGCTTCCGATGACTGCTACCTTTTTGCCGGTTCTGTTCTGAGGCTGTCCTAAATCAACCAAACCATGTTCAAAGGCATATTCGATGATAGCTTTTTCATTTTCTTTGGTACTAACCGGTGCTGCTACCAGACCGCATGTACATGCTGCCTCGCAAAGTGCAGGACATACTCTTGAGGTAAATTCCGGAAAACTGTGTGTCTTGGAAAGTCTTTCATATGCCTTTTCAAAGTTTCCCAAATAAACCAGTTCATTGGTTTCCGGTACCAGATTCTTTAACGGACATCCGGAAGCCATACCTGCGATCATGCTTCCTGACTGACAAAACGGTACGCCGCATGACATACATCTCGCACCCTGAAGCTGCTGATCCTTTGTTGTTAATCTTTCATGAAATTCATCAAAATTTTTAATTCTGTCGAGAGGAGCGATGCTTTTTGCATCTACTCTCTCATATTCTAAAAAGCCGGTTGCTTTTCCCATATCTAATTTCCTCCCTTGTGTTAAGCGAATGCATATTTATCTTATTTAAAACTCTCGTAAAAAGCTTCGATCTGAGCTTTTTCATGATCCATACCCTGTTCTTCGAAAAGTGCAGTAAGCTGCATCATCTTCTTGTAATCTTCAGGAATGATCTTTTTGAACTTGGAAAGGTTTCCTTCGAAATCTTCAAGGATTGCTTTTGCCTTTACAGATCCTGTGTACTTCACATGATTTTCAAGTAAGGTCTTAAGTAATACCTTGTCTGCTTTGTTTTCCACTTTTTCTGTTAAAACCATTTCCTTGTTTAAGTTTTTGTATAAGCAATTATGCTCGTCTAAAACAAAGGCAATTCCGCCGCTCATACCGGCTGCAAAGTTCTTTCCTGTTGGTCCGAGGATAACAGCTACACCACCTGTCATGTATTCACAACCGTGTTCGCCGACACCTTCTACTACAGTCTTTGCACCTGAGTTTCTGACACAGAAACGTTCACCTGCCATACCTGCAATGTAAGCTTCACCGCTGGTAGCACCGTATAATGCAACGTTTCCGACAATAATATTGTCTTCTGCTGAGTATCCTGCATTTGCAGGAGCCTTTAATACAAGCTTACCACCTGATAATCCCTTACCAAAGTAATCGTTACAATCACCTGTTAAGTCAATGGATAATCCGGGAGCTGCAAAAGCACCAAAGCTCTGTCCGCCGGATCCGTTTGCATGAATACAAATGGTATCCTGTGGCAATCCTTCATGATGTGCTTTTGTAATTTCAGAACCGATTAATGTACCGAAGGTACGGTTAATATTGGTTACTTCTACACTAACCTCTTTCTTGGTTCCTTTCTTGATTGCTTCCTTTAAGCCTTTTTCTTTTGCTAAAAGTGTTTCATCAAGCTCCTGTTCCAGCTTAAAGTCATACACATATTCAGGCTTGAAGGTACAATCTTCTCTATCACTCTGTAATAAGATTCTGTCCATAGAAATCTTTGCTGCATTTCCGGATAAATCTTCTTTTACCTTTAATAAATCTGTTCTTCCGACTAATTCATCAATACTGCGAACACCTAATTTAGCCATGTATTCACGAAGTTCCTGAGCAATAAACTTCATGAAGTTTTCAACATATTCAGGTTTTCCGATGAATTTCTTTCTAAGTTCCGGATTCTGTGTAGCCACACCCATCGGACAAGTATCCAGATTACATACACGCATCATCACACAACCAAGTGTTACGAGCGGAGCGGTTGCAAAACCAAACTCTTCTGCACCAAGGATTGCTGCAATGGCAACATCACGTCCTGACATTAACTTACCATCGGTTTCGATAACTACCTGTTTACGAAGACCGTTTAATAACAATGTCTGATGTGTTTCTGCAAGTCCAAGTTCCCAAGGAAGACCTGCATTATGAATAGAACTGAGAGGAGCTGCTCCTGTACCTCCGTCATAACCTGAAATCAGGATAACGCCGGCACCTGCCTTTGCAACACCTGCTGCGATGGTTCCTACTCCGGTTTCTGATACCAGTTTTACAGAAATTCTGGCATCTTTATTTGCATTCTTTAAGTCGTAAATAAGCTGTGCAAGGTCCTCAATAGAATAAATATCATGATGAGGTGGTGGAGAAATAAGACTTACACCCGGTGTTGAATGTCTGGTTTTTGCAATCCATGGATATACCTTTTTACCAGGTAAGTGTCCACCTTCACCAGGCTTAGCACCCTGTGCCATCTTAATCTGAATTTCCTTTGCACTGCACAAGTATCTGCTGGTAACACCAAAACGTCCGCTGGCTACCTGCTTGATTGCTGAGCTTCTGTCATGAGTGGTTCCAGCTGATTCTAATCTTTCATCGCTTTCACCACCCTCACCTGAGTTTGATTTACCGTGTAAACGGTTCATCGCAACTGCCAGTGCTTCATGCGCTTCTTCTGAAATAGAACCATAAGACATCGCACCTGTTTTGAAACGTTTTACGATTTCCTCTACGGATTCTACTTCCTTGAGATCGATTGGATTCTCACTATAGTTAAAGTCCATAAGACTTCTTAAATATCCGGTTTCTTCCTTATCTACCATTTCAGTATACTGTTTGAACTTCTCATAGCTGCCTTCTCTGGTAGACATCTGAAGCATATGAATGGTATTTGGGTTGTATCTGTGCTGTTCACCCTGTGCTCTCATTTTATGACGGCCCATAGAGTCAATGGTCAAATCAGAAGAAAGACCAAGTGGGTCGAATGCCAATGAGTGCTGACGGTCTGTCTGATCTGCAATATCCTTTAATGTGATACCACCAATTCTTGATACAGTACCTGTAAAGTATTTATCAATCACTTCTTCAGAAATTGCAAGTGCTTCAAAAATACGGCTTCCAAGATATGACTGAATCGTTGAAATACCCATTTTAGATGCAATCTTTACAATACCCTGAATAATTGCATGGTCATAATCATTAACTGCTGCGTAGTAATCCTTCTGAAGTAAATCTTCATCAATTAACTCACCGATAGTAGCATGTGCTAAATATGGGTTGATTGCACAAGCACCATAACCCATAAGAGTTGCAAAGTGATGTACTTCTCTAGGTTCTGCTGACTCGAGAATAAGAGACATTGCTGTACATTTTTTGGTCTGAACCAAATGTCTGTGTACAGCTGCTACCGCTAAAAGTGATGGAATTGCAACATGGTTTTCATCCACTCCACGGTCAGAAAGGATGATAATGTTTGCACCGTTTTTGTATGCTCTGTCTACTTCTACAAACATGTGCTCAATCGCTCTGTCAAGCGGTGTGCTCTTGTAGTAAAGCATAGAAACCTTTTCAACCTTGAACTGTTTGTTGTTAAGATGTGAAATCTTCATAAGGTCAAGGTCTGTTAAAATCGGGTTAGAGATTTTTAACATATGACAGTTTTCCGGATTTTCCTCTAAAAGGTTTCCGTTCTTACCAACATAAATAGTTGTTGCTGTTACGATTTTTTCTCTGGCAGCATCAATTGGAGGGTTGGTAACCTGTGCAAAAAGCTGTTTGAAATAATAAAACAGCGGCTGATATTCTTTGGATAAAACTGCGATTGGAGTATCCACACCCATAGCACCGATGTACTCAGAACCGGTTAACGCCATAGTACAGATTTCATCCTTGTAATCTTCATATGTATATCCAAATGCCTTCTGTAATCTGGTAAGCTCCTGCTTACTGAATGAAGGAACCTTTTCATTTGGAATCTTAATTTCTTTTAATGTTAAAAGATTGCTGTCAAGCCATTCACCGTATGGTTCTTTGCTGGCATAAATTTCCTTTAAGTCGTGGTCAGAAATGATTTTTCCTTCCTTGGTATCTACGAGAAGCATTTTACCGGGATGAAGTCTTTCTTTCTGAAGGATATGTGATTCATCTAAAGGAAGTACACCAACTTCTGAAGAAAGGATTAATCTTCCGTCATCCATAACATAGTAACGAGACGGACGAAGTCCGTTACGGTCAAGAATCGCTCCCATAACATCACCATCTGAGAACAGAATAGATGCAGGACCATCCCATGGCTCCATCATAGTTGCATAATACTGATAGAAATCTCTTTCTTCCTGTGAAATTGTATCATTGTTTTCCCATGGTTCCGGAATCAGGATCATAGCTGCAAGTGCAGGATCCATACCACCCATAATCATGAACTCAAGTGCATTATCAAGCATTGCAGAGTCAGAACCTGAGGTTGAAATAATTGGGAGAACCTTTGCCAAATCTGAATCTGTAAAGCATGAGGTACGAATAGTCTCTTCTCTGGCAAGCATCTTATCTACATTACCCTTGATGGTATTAATTTCACCGTTATGTACTACGAAACGGTTTGGATGCGCTCTGTGCCAGCTTGGGTTTGTATTGGTTGAGAAACGTGAGTGAACCAAAGCAACTGCTGACTCATAATCTTTATCCTGTAAGTCGTTAAAGAAAGAACGAAGCTGTCCAACCAGGAACATACCTTTATATACAATTGTTCTGCATGATAAAGATGGTACGTATGTACTTTCAATACTCTGTTCAAATACACGTCTTACAATATATAATTTACGATCGAAATCTAAATCTGTCTTTAAATCAGAAGCTCTCTTGATAAAAGCCTGAAATACTCTTGGGCAAGATTCTAATGCTTTTGCACCCAGAACACTCTTTTCTACAGAAACTTCTCTCCAGCCCAGAAAAGTTAAGCCTTCCTTTTTCACGATTACTTCAAACATCTTCATTGCCTGTTTTCTGGCAAGTTCGTTTTCAGGGAAGAAGAACATACCCACACCGTAGCTTCTCGGTGCTCCAAGTTCGATTCCGCATTCCTTACAAACCTTGGTTAAGAATTTGTGTGGAACCTGTGTTAAGATACCAACACCGTCACCGGTTTTTCCTTCTGCATCTTTACCGGCACGATGCTCTAAGTTTTCTACGATTTTCAATGCATCATTTACAATCTGATGACTCTGTTTTCCGTGGATATTGACAATCGCACCAATACCACAGTTATCATGTTCAAAACTCGGATCATATAATCCTTGCTGTTTTTCTAATACATGTCCGCTCATATTTATATCCTCTATACCACTGCTCTTTTATCAAAAACAATAGTTTGTCTTTCTTCTAATTTTTGTTTGCCTATGCTAACGCCGCTTCAATCAATCCTCTGAATAAAGGATGTGGTGCATCCGGTCTGGATTTGAATTCCGGATGTGCCTGAGTTGCTACAAAATACGGATGATCCTTTAACTCAACCATCTCTACGATTCTGCCGTCCGGAGAAATACCGGAAAGTGTCATGCCTTCTTTTTGTAACAATTCTCTGTAATCATTGTTTACCTCGTATCTGTGACGATGTCTTTCTTCAATCTGCTTCTGACCATACAAGTTTTTGGCTTTTGTTCCATCTTCTAATACACATGGATAAGCCCCGAGTCTTAAGGTTCCTCCCAGATTTTCTACACCGTTTTGTTCCGGCATCAATGTAATCACCGGATTGGTTGTATCCGGATCAATTTCAATACTGTTTGCATCCGAAAGCTTACATACATTTTTGGCAAACTCTACAATTGCCAGCTGCATTCCCAAACAAATTCCCAGGAATGGTAACTTATGCTCTCTTGCGTACTGGATTGCAATAACTTTACCGTCAATTCCTCGTGTTCCAAAGCCGCCCGGAACTAAAATTCCGTCTACATCTGCAAAAATATCTGCTGCATTTTCTTTGGTAACTTCCTCCGAGTCAATCCATTTTATGTTAACCTCTGCCTTATTTGCAATACCACCATGTTTTAACGCTTCCGCTACACTAAGGTATGCATCATGCAGTGCAATATATTTTCCGACTAATGCGATGGTAACTGACTTTTGCGGATTTTGGAAATCCTCTACCATCTGCTGCCACTGGGTTAAATTCGGCTCAGGACAAGGAATGTCCAAACATTCACAAACAGCCTGTGCTAACTTTTCTTTTTCCATCATAAGTGGCACTTCATAAAGAGATTTTGCATCCAGGTTCTGTAATACATGTTCTTTCTTTACATTACAAAACAGTGCAATTTTTTCTCTCATCTGTTCGTCTACCGGATAATCCGAACGACAAACTAAAATATCAGGCCAGATACCCATACTCTGCAAGCTCTTTACACTCATCTGTGTCGGCTTTGTCTTCATTTCACCGGAAGACTTAAGGTATGGAATCAGTGTTACCTGAATCATAATGGCATTGGTTCTTCCTACCTCTGCCTGGAACTGTCTGAACGCTTCCAAAAATGGCTGACTTTCAATATCTCCGACGGTTCCTCCGATTTCAATAATTGAAATCGTATCTTCACTTGGATCTTTTGCTTTATAAATGCGATCCTTTATCTCATTGGTAATATGCGGGATAACCTGAACGGTTCCTCCGCCGTAATCACCATGTCTTTCCTTATTTAATACAGACCAGTAAATTTTTCCTGTTGTGACATTTGCATTTATACCTAGATTTTCATTGATAAATCTTTCGTAATGCCCCAGGTCAAGGTCTGTTTCCGTACCATCTTCTGTTACGAAAACCTCTCCGTGCTGGATAGGATTCATGGTACCCGGATCCATATTGATGTATGGATCGAATTTCTGCATGGTAACTTTATATCCTCTGGCCTTTAGTAATCTTCCCAGCGATGCCGCTGTGATTCCCTTTCCCAGCCCGGATACAACTCCACCTGTTACGAATACATATTTCACCATGTTGCTGTTTCCTCTTACTTTCCCTTAGTATCTGTAGCGATTATTAGTTTATTTCGAAACCTCGAATGAATCGAAATTTTTCAATAATGATTGCAAAGCAATCATTATAAGAAACGTCAGAAAGCCCGCATAGTGCGGGTTTTCTGACATCATTGCCAAAGTTACTTATACATAGAACAACATATCAGCATATGTTGGGTATGGCATTAAATCTTTTGGAATTACTTCCTCAGCAGCATCTGCAACTTCTCTGATTGCTTCCATATCTGCTAAAATCTTTGACTGATAGAACTTAGCGATTTCCAAGCTGTCTGTCATTTCTTCTGCTTTGATTCTGTCTGCAACTAATGTTTCATTCAGTTCATCAAGGCTTTCATACCAGCCGCTTAATTTTTCAATCAGTTTCATTTCTGACTTGCAAGAAATACCGGCTGCAACAGACTGTTTCTTTGCTACTGTATCCATCACATCATTCAAATACTTCATAAGTGTTGGCATGAACATATGGCTGATCATATCAGACATTGTCTTTGCTTCGATGTGAATTGTCTTTGCATAGTTCTCGAGTAAGATTTCGTATCTTGAATTGATTTCGCTTTCTGTGTAAATACCATATTTTACAAAGAGCTCAACATTCTTCTTTTCAATGAATGAAGGTAATACATCAGGAGTTGTACGGTAGTTGTAAAGACCTCTTGCCTCAGCTTCTTTTACCCATTCATCTGAATAACCGTTACCATTAAAGATAACTCTCTTATGAGCAGTGATAGTTTCTTTGATTAAGTTATGTACTGCCTTGTCAAAATCAGCTTCTGCTACATCTTTGAGTACTTCATAGTACTGGCTTAATACTTCAGCTACTGCTGTATTTAATACAACGTTTGGTCCTGATACTGAAAGCGAAGAACCAAGAGAACGGAACTCAAACTTATTACCTGTGAAAGCAAATGGTGAAGTTCTGTTTCTATCAGTAGTATCCTTTGAAAAATGAGGAAGTACTGCTGCACCAATCTGCATTTTCTGTGCTTTCTGTTTTTCAAAGAAAGTATCGTTTTCGATAGATTCGATAACTGCTGTAAGTTCATCTCCGAGGAAGATAGAAATGATAGCAGGTGGTGCTTCGTTTGCTCCAAGTCTGTGATCGTTTCCTGCACTTGCAACAGATAATCTCATTAAATCTGCATATTCATCAACGGCTTTAATAACTGCTGATAAGAATACTAAAAACTGTGTATTTTCTGCAGGTGTTTTACCAGGATCTAAAAGGTTTACACCTGTATTTGTTGACATTGACCAGTTGTTATGCTTACCTGAACCATTGATACCTGCAAATGGTTTTTCATGTAATAAACAAACGAATCCATGTTTTTCAGCAACCTTTTTCATCATTTCCATAGTTAACTGGTTGTGATCAACTGCTACGTTAGTTGTATCAAAAACAGGTGCTAACTCATGCTGGCAAGGTGCTACTTCGTTATGTTTTGTCTTTGCAGGAATACCAAGTTTCCAAAGTTCTTCATCTAAATCATGCATGTAAGCTGCTACTCTTGGCTTTAAGTTACCAAAGTAGTGATCTTCCATTTCCTGACCCTTTGGAGGCATTGCTCCGAGAAGAGTTCTTCCTGTAAATACAAGGTCCATACGTTTTTTGAAGTCTTCTTTATCAATCAAGAAGTATTCCTGTTCAGGACCAACTGTTGTAATTACGCTTTCAACATCTGTATTTCCTAAAAGATTTAAAATCTTTGTTGCTTCCTTACTTAATGTCTCCATAGAACGAAGTAATGGAGTTTTCTTGTCAAGGGCTTCACCACTGTATGAACAGAAGGCTGTAGGAATGTAAAGTGTTCCGTCCTTGATAAATGCAGGTGAAGTAGGATCCCATGCTGTATATCCTCTCGCTTCAAAAGTAGCTCTAAGACCACCTGAAGGGAAGCTTGATGCATCCGGTTCACCCTTGATTAATTCTTTTCCTGAGAATTCCATGATAACTTCACCGTTACCGATTGGATTGATAAAGCTGTCATGCTTTTCAGCTGTAAAGCCTGTCAATGGCTGGAACCAATGTGTAAAATGTGTTGCTCCGTTTTCTACTGCCCATTCTTTCATTGCAATAGCAACTGCATTTGCAACATCTAACTCTAAATGTGTATTTTTATCAATTGTTTTTCTTAAAGCTTTGTAAATGTCTTTTGGAAGCTTTTCTCTCATTACCTTGTCATTAAAAACTAAACTTCCGTATAATTCCGGTATTTTCATAATCCCAAAATCTCCTTTCGTCTTACATATACTTTTGTAAACTTTTTTTATATTGTTATCAATTCACCTTAACTACCGGAATATCTCCTTAAGTGGTGGAAGCACTTAAGGAGCTCCAGTATATGTTTAACTAAGGGAATTAGATAAACGACTTATTTTATTCCACATCCTGTAATGCTTCAAAGTCTTCTTCACCTGTACGGATCTTAACAACTCTGTCAACATTGTAAACGAAGACTTTACCATCTCCGATGTGGCCTGTGTAAAGTGCTTTCTTAGCTGCTTCGATTACATCATCTACAGGAATTGCACTTACAACAACTTCAATCTTAACCTTTGGAAGTAAGGTTGCATCCACTTCAACACCACGATATTTCTCGCCGGCACCTTTCTGGATACCACAACCCATAACCTGTGTAACTGTCATACCTGTTACACCTAATTCGTTCATAACTTTCTTTACTTTCTCGTATCTAGAAAGCTTAGCAACGATTACTACTTTATAAATACCTGACTTAGAAACTGCTACGTCCGGAGCAACTGCTACAGGAACTGCTGCTTCTCTTAATGTAGGAGATGCTGTCTCATAATCATCATTTCCAAGATTTGTTCTGGAGTTAACTTCCATTGTCATGGTGTTAGAAATATCCATGATTGAGAAACCAGCGTAAGCACTTGGAAGACCATGTTCTGTTGCATCAAGACCGATGATTTCTTCTTCTTCTGTTACTCTTAAACCAAATACTGCTTTAATAAAGAAGAAAACTGCTACCATTGTTACTGCTGTCCAGGCTGCAACACTTGCAAAACCGATAAGCTGTAACTTCATAAGTTCAAAACCGCCGCCGTAGAATAAACCTACGATTTCAGTACCATTTGCATTTGCGATTGCATATCCAGGTGCTGTGTTTGTTGCGAAAAGACCAACTGCAAGTGTACCCCAGATACCGTTTAAGCAGTGAACTGCAACTGCTCCAACAGGATCATCGATATGTAACTTGTAATCAAGGAACCAAACACCAAAGCAAACAAGTAAACCACCAACTGCTCCGATTACGATTGCTCCGAATGCATCTGTTACATCACAACCAGCTGTGATTGCTACCAGACCTGCTAATGAAGCATTTAAACACATTGAAACATCAGGCTTACCATATTTAATCCATGTAAAGATCATACATACTACTGTTGCAATTGCAGGAGCAATTGTTGTTGTTACGAAAATAGAACCAAGCTGTTCAACAGTTGTTGCTGCTGCACCGTTGAATCCATACCAACCTAACCAAAGGATGAATACACCAAGTGAACCAAGTGCTAAGTTGTGTCCAGGGAAAGCATTTACTTTTACAATCTTTCCTGTTGCATCTTTCTGGAACTTACCAATTCTAGGTCCAAGGATTGTTGCACCGATAAGTGCTGCGATACCACCAACCATATGAATTGCACAAGAACCTGCGAAATCGTGGAAACCAATCTGTGATAACCAGCCGCCACCCCAAATCCAGTGAGCTTCGATCGGATATACCAGACCGGAAATAATTCCTGAGTAAACACAGTAAGATAAGAACTTTGTTCTTTCAGCCATTGCTCCGGATACGATAGTAGCTGTTGTTGCACAGAATACTAAGTTGAATACGAAGTTAGACCAATCAAAATTTGCATAGCTTGTGAAAATATCAAAACCAGGTTTTCCGATGAAACCAAGTAAGTCTTCACCTAATAATAATCCAAAACCAATTGAAATAAAGGTTACAGTACCGATACAAAAGTCCATCAGGTTCTTCATGATGATGTTACCTGTGTTCTTTGCTCTGGTGAATCCTGCCTCTACCATTGCGAATCCTGCCTGCATCCAAAATACCAATGCAGCGCCGATCAAAAACCAAACTCCAAATACTTGTCCGCTTATCGCGCTAAAAATTTCTTCTGTCATAACACATTTCCTCCTCTTCCAATAAAAAAAGTCTGGTCACCACGGCTATATCTCTTTCCACGCCATTGTGGTACCAAACTCACTTTTTTATTTTTAGATTTTTTTATGTATTTTACCGGTAAAATGATTCTATAAAAATAGAATAAGGCACTGAAGATTTTCCTCAGCGCCTTTGCTCATCTACTTTTATACTCCTATATAGGATAGTTGTCAATAAGTTTTTTAAACTTTTTTAAAATATTTTTGCTACAGATATTGTTTGCTCTTCCAATACATCCAAAAGAACCTTTACGGTATCCAGTGATGTAAAGGTGGTAACATTGTTTTCAATCGCGCAGCGTCTGATTGCCACACCGTCTCCGTAATGAATACCTGAAAGAATGGCTCTGGTATTGATAATATAGCTTACATAGCCTGCTCGGATAGTCTCCAGTACTTCCTCACTACCTTCACTCATCTTTCTGCGGATTCTGGTACGAATGCCGTGCTCTTTCAGGAACTCTGCACTACCGATGGTTGCTTCAATATTAAAGCCCATGTCATAGAAACGCTTGATCAGAGGAAGTGCTTCTTCCTTATCTTCATCAGCCAGCGTTACCAGTACAGTACCGTAATTTTGCAAATGCATACCGGATGCAATCAGGGCCTTGTACATAGCTCTGTGCATCTTCTTGTCATAACCGATTGCTTCACCGGTTGACTTCATTTCCGGTGAAAGGTAAGCATCCATTCCTTTTAATTTAGAGAAGGAGAATGCAGGTGCTTTTACAAACCACATATCTCTTTCATCCGGATATAAATCCATAATTCCCTGTTCCTTGAGGCTGACACCTAAAATGGCTAAAGTTGCAATGTCTGCCAAAGGATAGCCGGTTGCCTTGGATAAGAAAGGTACCGTACGAGAAGATCTCGGATTTACCTCAATGATATAAACATCATCATTGTCATCTACAATAAACTGAATATTAAATAAACCTACAATTCCGATACCCAGACCTAACTTTTTGGTATAACGAAGGATCGTTCCCTTCACCTTGTCTGAGATACTAAACGGAGGATATACACTGATAGAGTCTCCGGAATGCACACCGGTTCTTTCTACGAGTTCCATGATACCCGGAACGAATACATTTCTTCCATCACAGATTGCATCAACCTCTACCTCTTTACCCTTGATATAACGGTCTACCAAAACAGGCTTGTCTACATCCACTTCTACCGCTGTCTTTAAGTAATGTCTCATATCCTCTTCTTTTGATACGATCTGCATTGCGCGGCCGCCCAAAACAAAGCTTGGACGTACAAGTACCGGATAGCCGATTTCATTGGCTGCTTTTACACCATCTTCAATATTGGTGACTGCCATACCCTTTGGCTGCGGAATATCAAGTTCTAACAAAAGATGTTCAAAGGAATCTCTGTTTTCTGCTCTTTCAATTGCCTCACAGTCTGTACCGATGATAGTTACTCCGTATTCCATCAAAGGCTCTGCCAGGTTGATTGCTGTCTGACCACCGAGGATTGCAATAACACCTTCCGGCTTTTCCATCTCGATAATATTCATAACATCCTCTACGCAGAGAGGCTCAAAATACAGCTTGTCTGATGTCGTATAGTCAGTCGATACGGTCTCAGGGTTATTGTTGATAATAATCGCTTCATAACCTGCTGCCTTGATTGTCTTGATTGCATGTACGGTAGAATAGTCAAATTCTACACCCTGACCGATACGAATCGGTCCTGAACCCAGTACAATAATTTTCTTTTTATCTGAAAGAATCGACTCATTCTCTTCTTCATAGGTTGAATAGAAATACGGAATATAACTTTCAAACTCGGAAGCACAGGTGTCAATCATCTTGTAAACCGGGAACATATTCTGCTCTTTTCTGAGATCAAAAATCTCTTTTTGAGCTTTGCCCCATAACACACCGATTTCCTTGTCGGAAAATCCTATCTTTTTGGCATCATATAATACCTTCAAATCCCCAGGGTTGTCACCCACTAACTTTTCCATCCGGATGATATTTCTGACCTTGCGAAGGAAAAATAAATCAATTCCTGTAATAGATGCGATTTCATCAATTACGGTATCTCTTCGAATCAGTTCTGCAATTGCATAAATACGGTCATCCGTACCTACAACAATATAATCCATTAACTCCTGAGTGCTAAAAGTATCAAATTTGGCACTGTATAAATGATATACTCCGATTTCCAAAGAACGGACTGCCTTTAACAAACTTTCTTCAAAGGTACGTCCGATACTCATAACTTCACCGGTAGCCTTCATCTGAGTACCGAGTGAATTATTGGCATCATTGAATTTATCAAATGGGAATCGAGGCATCTTGGTTACTACATAATCAAGTGCCGGTTCAAAGCTTGCTAATGTATTTGCAAGCGGAATTTCATCTAATCTGAGTCCGATACTAATCTTGGCTGATACTCTGGCAATCGGATATCCGCTGGCCTTGGATGCCAAAGCAGAGGATCTCGATACTCGAGGATTTACTTCAATCAGATAGTACTGGAATGACTTTGGATCGAGCGCAAACTGAACATTACATCCGCCCTCAATTTTTAAAGCACGAATGATTTTAAGTGCGCTGTCTCTGAGCATATGGTATTCCTTGTTTGTAATAGTCTGAGATGGACATACTACAATAGAGTCACCGGTATGAATACCTACCGGGTCAAGGTTTTCCATATTACAAATAGTGATAGCTGTATCATTGGCATCACGCATTACTTCATATTCGATTTCTTTGTAACCCTTTACACTCTTTTCAATGAGTACCTGATGAACAGGTGATAAAACCAGGGCATTTTTCAAAATATCATGAAGTTCTTCTTCATTATCAGCAAATCCACCGCCGGTACCGCCCAAGGTAAAGGCCGGTCTGACAACTACCGGGAATCCGATTTCATTTGCTGCACTGATACCTTCTTCCATACTCTCAGCGATTAAAGAAGGAAGTACCGGTTCACCGAGTTCGAGACAAAGTTCCTTAAAAAGTTCTCTGTCTTCTGCTCTGTTAATACTGTCAATATTGGTTCCTAAAAGCTCAACGCCGCACTCTTTTAATACGCCTTTGCGCTCAAGCTGCATAGCCAGATTAAGACCGGTCTGACCACCAATACCCGGTAAAATCGCATCCGGACGTTCCATACGGATGATTTTTGCAATAAATTCCAATGTCAGTGGCTCCATATACACCTTATCTGCAATGGATTCATCTGTCATAATCGTAGCCGGATTGGAGTTACACAAAACAACCTCGTATCCCTCTTCTCTAAGTGCGAGGCAGGCCTGTGTTCCTGCATAGTCAAACTCTGCTGCCTGTCCGATGACAATAGGACCGGAGCCAATTACTAATACTTTATGAATATCTGTACGTTTAGGCATTTTCCTTGTCCTCCTTCCACTGGTCAATCATCGCAATAAATGCGTCAAATAAATAGTCGCTGTCCTGTGGACCCGGAGCACTTTCCGGATGATACTGAACGGATAACACATAATCCTTTTCACATCTCACACCTTCTACGGTGTTATCCAGTAAATTCATATGTGTAATTTCCAAATCGGTATTCTTTACACTTTCTACATCCACTGCATAAGAGTGGTTCTGTGAAGTAATTTCAATTTTATCTGTCAATAAATTCTTAACCGGATGATTTCCGCCTCTGTGACCGAATTTTAGTTTGTAGGTCTTGGCACCATAGGCCAGAGAAATAATCTGATGTCCCAGACAAATACCAAAGATTGGCTTTTGACCCTTTAACTTCTGAATCGTTTCAATTGTCTGAGTCACATCTGTCGGGTCACCCGGGCCATTGGAAATAAAGATTCCGTCCGGTTCGTATTTTAATATTTCATCCATACCGGTATCAAAAGGAACAACTGTTACTGACAATCCCTTTTGTACCATCATTCGGGTAATATTCTGCTTCATACCGCAGTCAATGGCTACAATATGATATTTACTGTTTGCTCTGTCACCAAGCTCGTATACTTTTTTTGTACTTACTCTGGATACGGCATCTGTTGGCGGAATATAGCTTTGCAGTTTTTTTACTGCCAGCTCTGTATCGGTTGATTCATCTGTAATCATGGCCAGACAGCTTCCGATTGTACGAATATGTCTGGTAAGTTTTCTGGTATCCACACCGGACACACCGATAATACCATACTGATTCATAACCTGAGATAAGGTCTTGTTGCTTCTGAAATTGGACGGCTCGTCATTATAATCGCGCACAATAAAACCGGACATCGTTGGAGTAACAGTTTCATAATCGTCGTCATTCATACCATAATTACCAATCAGAGGATAGGTCATAACTACCACCTGATCTGTGTAGGACGGATCCGAAAGGATCTCCTGGTATCCTACTACTGAGGTATTAAATACAAGTTCTACGATTTTGTCACAATCCGTACCAAATCCGGTTCCTGTAATTTCTGTTCCGTCTGCTAAAACTACTTTTTTCTTCTTTTGCTCCATCATAGCATTCTCACTTTCTGTGAACATCAAAGGTTCCCTTAATTATATCACAATTTTCTGATATTGCATCACACCGGATAACAATTATCAAAGCACGCCTTACATGTCGGTAAATCACCTGTCATACAAGGCAAATCTGAAATATCCATATATCCCAAGGAATCCGCTCCGATTGTCTGACATATCTCTTCCACCGACATATTGTTGGCAATGAGCTGCGAATTGTCAGGTACATCCGTACCATAATAACATGGATATAAAAACGGCGGTGAGCTGATGCGTACATGCACCTCTTTTGCTCCGCACTGTCTTAACATATTAATAAGATTTGCAATGGTGGTTCCTCTGACAATGGAATCATCAATCAAAACGATTCTCTTATCCTTAACCACACTTTCCAATACACTAAGCTTTGCCTTTACTGCACTGGCTCTTTCCGCCTGTGTCGGTTTGATAAAGGTTCGGCCTACATAACTGTTTTTATGAAATGCGAGTGAAAACGGAATTCCGGACTCCTGCGAATAACCAACCGCAGAAACCAATCCCGAATCAGGAACACCGGTTACCACATCTGCTTCAACCGGATATCTTCTGGCCAGCGCCTTTCCGCCTTCGATTCTGGCATCGTATACATTGATACCGTCCAGTTTGGAATCGAGTCTCGCAAAATAAATATATTCAAAAATACAATGTGCTCTTTTTTCAGTCTGAAGGTGATAATCAACCTGCAGTCCGTCCTTGGTAATTGTCAAAATTTCACCCGGAGCGATATCTCTGACAAACTCTCCGCCTACTGATGTAATGGCACAACTTTCAGAGGTCACAATATAACTGTCACCCAATTTACCCAGGCATAATGGCTTGATTCCGAGTGGATCTCTGACTGCTACCAGTTTTCTCGGGCTTAATACCAAAAGCGCATATCCGCCTTTTATTTTTTTTGCTGTATTATATACTGCTGTTTCAATAGAATCTGAATTGATACGTTCCTTTGCGATACGATATGCAATGGTTTCAGAATCGGAAGTGCCGTTAAAAATCGCACCCTCTTTAGACAATTCCAAACGAAGTTCATCGGCATTGGTAATATTACCATTGTGTGCCAGTGCCAAAGTTCCTTTTAAGTAATTTAAAACGATGGGCTGTGCATTGGCAACAATACTGCCGCCTGCAGTCGAATATCGTACATGTCCGATGCCGATATTTCCCTTTAGCTTTTCTATGGTTTCCGGATGAAATACTTCACTTACCAGCCCCATATCCTTGTGCGAACAGATATTACCGATTGGTCCCATGGTATCGCAGACAACGATTCCTGCTGATTCCTGACCGCGGTGCTGTAAAGATAAAAGTCCCTGATAAATGATTTGAGAAACTGAATCCTCTTTATCTGACCAAATACCAAATACGCCGCATTCCTCATGCACATGATCATCACAATAAACCATATTTATCCTCCACATAAACTGCTGTTTGCAAAAAATCAAATGTCAGCTTCGCTGCCGCTTGATTAATTTTCATCTCTCGGTACTTCTACATCTCATAAACCCTCTGCTTCGCAGAGCCGCTGCTTCGCAGCTAATCGTTTATTCGATGTACGTTTGCAAAAAATCAAATGTCAGCTTCGCTGCCGCTTGATTTTTTTAGCAAACTACAAAAAAAGACACTTCGAACACAGTCGTTCGAAGCGTCTTTGCCTCTTTTCGCTAGTTATTATAATTCCATTTCCCTTGATAAGTCAAGGTAATCATTCATTTTTATTTTTTCAGGTACTCAATAATCTGTTCTTTACAGTCCAGGAAAGCCTGCGCAACAACCGGATCAAAATGAGTTCCGGATTCTTCTTCTATGATAGAAAAGGCTTTTTCTGACGGCATTCCTTCCTTATAACAGCGTTTGGATACCAATGCATCAAATACATCTGCCACCGCCATGATACGTGCACAAAGCGGAATTGCTTCTCCTGAAATTTTTTCCGGATATCCCTTACCATTCCACCATTCATGATGGCTTCCTGCCATTTTTAGGGCAACATCCAAATACTCAAAGGTTCCGAGCTGATCGGATGCATGCTCTAACAGTTCTTTTCCGATTTTCGCATGAAGCTGCATAATACTGAATTCATCATCATCCAGTCGTCCGTTTTTATTTAATATAGCATCCGGAACATGGATTTTTCCCATATCATGAAGCGGGGCCGCCACAACCATATTTTCAATATACTTATCTGTCAAAATCTCCGGATACTTACCCTCTTCACGAAGCTTATTTGCAATCATATTGACATAAACGGCGGTTCGCTTTACATGGCCTCCCGTATTTTCATCTCGGCTTTCAATAATATCTGCCATCGTGGTTATGACATTATGCTGCATCAGCGATACCTTTCGTGAAGCCTCCTTGATATCTGTAATATAATCAGCCATAGAAGTCATGGTTGTATTTAAAACCGTATACAAACTTTCGACCTCATCCCCAGAATGAATATCCAAGTTCAAAAGTGTCTGTTTTGATTGCTGCACCTGTTCCTGTGTCCCATACTCAAATCCGCTGGCAACTTCGGCTAACTGATTTATCGGCTTTACCAGTGTTATGTAAACCAATTCCTGTGCTACCAGATTCACAAATACAAATACAACTATCAGTGCACCAATGACATCCTTTAATACATCTGCCTGCTTTTCGGATATTTTCTGAGCGGTTACTGCACGAACTAAAATACGATAATCTCCTGGCACATAAGTATACAGAAATACATTATCAAGCTTTACTTCACTTGGTACCCAGGTTGCTTCATAAAGTATATCATGTCCCTCTGTACGATCTATTGTAAAGTAGCCAAGGTCGGCAATGTTATCATTTTCATCCTGTCTGGCAATCAGAATATAGGTCGGCAAACTAATCGGCACACCATTTATGCTGTCTGCGACTATCGGGGCGATTTGGTCCATCACACCGTCCTCGCCAGCTACGATTGCATCTACCGATTCCGTCAAATTATCTGCGATCACTCCCTGCAACAAAAGATTGTTATTTCCGGCATTTTCAGCCACCTGTGCTTTCAAAGCACGGTAACTGAAATAACCAAATAAAAGCACAATAATACTACATGCCACATTGATCAATAACATAATCTTTACATTTACAGAACGTTTTCGAATCATACTGTCTGCCAGCTTTTTATCACTGTGCTCCAGCTTTCGTGCAACAGCTTCCATCAAATATGTAAAAATCGTATTTTCCAAAAGAATCACGATAAACATAGCTGCACTGATAATTCCCTTATCACGGGAAAGCGCATACAGACTCAGATCAAAATAGTACAACATGGTGGCACAAATCGTCATTGGGATACTACTGAGCACGATTCGAAGCGGTCGATTATGTATATGCTTTGCACAACACCAGTCAATCAAAACAATCGCTAAGGATAAAAGAATCAATGCCAAATTGGAGGCTACAATATAGCCCACACCGGTAATGCAAAATGTAACAAGTGCCATTTTCAGATTCCCGGTTTTACCAATCATCGTAGCTCCAAGTGGAATAAAACATGCACCTGCAATCAAATACCATAAAAAAGCCGGTGTGGAAAAAATGAAGTAAATCTGAAACAATCCGGATAATGAATGGATAATCAATGTCAATATAGATGCGAGTGTTGCAATCGCAATGAGTGTAATTTGTATACCTTTTCTTTTCAGATTCATGCTAACCTCTTTCTGTCAAAACTACTTAGGCTGATTATTTCACTCTGATTTTAACAGTCTTTGTTGTCTTTCTGTAATCACCCTTTGCTGCAGCTGTAATTTTTATCTTGTAAGTACCTTTTTTCGCATTTTTTCGAATCGTTATGATTCCTTTTTTGCTCACCTTGATGTATTTTTTCATCTTTTTCGGATACTTTATTACTTTGTAGGTAAGCTTTCCTTTTCCGTCTGTCTTGGCTTTGAGCTTCACCTTAACAGTCTTTTTCTTAAGAATAGAAGCTTTGATTGCTTTTATTTTAGCGGTTGTAATCTTCTGTTTCTTTAGCTGTGTTTGTATCTGACTCGATTCATCTGCAGGTTTCGAACTCGCAGACGGTTTCGGCTTACTTGTTCCCGGTACTTCTATTCCCGGTGTCTCTGTTCCCGGTGTCTCGTTTCCAGGTGTTTCCGTTCCCGGTGTCTCCGTTCCAGGCTCTTCTGTTCCTGGTGTCTCCGTTCCAGTCGTTTCTGTTCCCGATGTCTCCGTTCCTGGTACTTCTGTTCCTGGTGTCTCCGTTCCTGGTGTCTCTGTTCCCGGCTCTTCTGTTCCCGGCTCTTCTGTTCCTGGTGTCTCTGTTCCAGGTGTCTCCGTTCCAGGTGTTTCTGTTCCAGGTGTTTCTGTTCCCGGCGTCTCTGTTCCCGGTGTTTCCGTTCCTGGGTCTTCTGTTCCCGGTGTCTCTGTTCCCGGTGTCTCCGTTCCAGGTGTTTCTGTTCCAGGTGTTTCTGCTTCCGGATCTTCCTCTGCCGGTTCATCTGTTGCACTACTTCTCACCATTTTAATATTTTTAAATAAAACATCATATCCCGGTGTATTAGCAGAACAAATTCTAAGGAATGCCAGATCCTCTTCTGTCACACTCAATTTTGTTAAATCTACTTGGATTTCATAGCTGGTCCAATCTTTATTGACGGTAAAGCTCTCTATTACGTTTCTGTCAATTTCTTTATACCCTTCATATCTGGTATTTTGTATTCGAATCTGACCATCATAGCTTTTTCCATCGGTGCTTTTCGCATCGAATGAAATAGTATAGATATCTGCTCCGTTCATTCTTAATTCATCCGTAATATCGGTAAACATTCCCGGATAAAATACATTGGAATTGACATCACAGCGAAGCACTACTTCTTTGTCATCATCTACATAAGGACCTAAAATAACATTTGGATATGCATATGGATTAAAACGGCTGGTATAGCTGCATTCACGGAGCAAATTAATTTTTATATTAGGGTTAGACATGCATCGAATAGCCTTCGCCTGTGTATCATAATTTGCTGCCGAGCCATATTTTTGCATTTCATCCAATGAAATATATTTCACCGCATTCTTTACAATACCATTTGTTTGTCCATCAACCTTCACCTGCAAAGCATTGCAAATCTCAGCTTCCGGAAGATAAAATACTCCATCCTTTTCCATTGGCTGATATTTCAGTGGTTGCAAATAATTTCCTATGTAAAGCTTTTTATTATATACATGATTTACTGTTTTCTTAGTAATTCGCTCCTTACTATCTGTCTGATCATTTTGGATTGTGAATGTAATCTCATCTCCATCCTTTAATTGAGCATGAAATACATTAGCATCTGTAATCTTTTTCCCATCCAATGTACAATTTAAAAATTCAATCTGATAGCCTGAGCAGTGCATATAGCCATCTTTATTTACCACATAAATTGCCTGATTTAATGTATTATCCCAGGCTTCAATATTGGAATCACCGCGAATATTCGCAAAATGACAATTCTTAAAGGTAAAATATTTCTCTGCATCACCCATATCATGCGCATTAAAAATCCATGGGGTATGAACGATGTCCACACAGTCAAGATTATCAAATGTAATATGCTTGATCTGAGACTGATGACGAGCCGGATTGTACCAGTTGTTCACGATACCCTCATTGGCGCGAAAAACATAAACATCGGTGAAATCGATATCATAGCGTGACTCATGCTGCGGGAAGAATGCTGCACAGGTTGTTCCTATGAGACAATTTTTAATATGGTGAAATCCTCTGTCTCCATTATATGTAAAGACATTGTCACTGACATAAAATACGCAATTCTCGATTTCCACATTTCCGGATCCGACTGCAACTGCATCAGTTGTGATTCTCGCAGTCAAAATTTTCACACCGGATATTTTATGGTTATAACCGTCATAGAGATAAATATTCCAGTTTTGCGTATCTATCATTTTGATGTCTTTAATGGTGATATTACTGCCCTCTACTCGCACCACCATTCTATAATTATCCGCACCGATACTTTGCGTATCATAATAATCACTGTACGGATCCACCAACATTCCGTGACCGCAAACCGTTACATCATCTGTCTTTATCAAAAGACGACTGTACAAAACACATCCCGGTGCGATATAAATGGTTTTAATCTTTTCCGGTACAGTATAAACCAGTTCATCGCCGTTTGGATCAAACCATTTTTCATTTACATACAGCACCGAACTGTCATTAGCATCATAGGAATATTCTTCCGGTGCATCTGCAAATACGGATAAAATCGTAGCGTCTTCATCATCCAGACGAAGCATAAAGTTTGTATCATTTTCATCAAGCCAGACAGAAATAATTCCGTCATGATATTCATTTCGATACTCTTTGGCACTAGGTAAAATGCTGTATGAGGTAAAATCACGATATACCTCAATATCTACTCGTACCTTGCCTGTAAATGCAAATTCGCAAAAACGTCTGTTGAAATCCGGATTGAAACATCGATTTGACATCTGCTCTCCATTTGCATTTCGGTTGTATACCGTTAACTTTTCAGCGCGGCTTGCCTGATGAACCGTAACGCCATAATCATAACATCTCGGAATTTTAGCATCGTACTCCGGATAAATAATCAGGCTCTCTCCAGTTCCTTTTGTCAAAACAATATTGTCTATACTACAGTCAGAATTATGATCCTGATAACGTTCTACCGTTGCAAATACCTCAATCTTGTCTATATGTGATGCCACTTGAAATGTCATCTGATACTTGCCATCTTCCGTATAGAACTCGGAATACCTAGTGTACTTTCCGTCATAATCCTTTACACCAAACTCCAGCTTGGCACCGCCGGAAGTAATATCTGCCGATAAAGTGTAGACTTCGCCTTTTTCTACTGAAACGGTTTGGGATAAAGTGTCTGTATCCTTACCGGATGCCAAAAAAGCCGCACCATCCGAAATCCTGGTACCACCACTATAATTCCAATCCTTTTCTCCTTCCTCAAAAGAAGGATTCTTTACCAAATTCACATTTGTCAAATCGCTCTGATTTTCATTATCAAAGCCGGGATTTCCGTTCTCTGTATTCTCCTGATTTCCCAAATCACTGTTTCCCGGATTGCTGTCATCCGGATCAGCCGGCGTAAATTCTACGATTTTATCCTCTACATATGAGGCACCCTTTAGCGAAATATCGTCCACACATACCCTGACATTTTCTCCCTGCCAACGATCCACCTTTGCATATACCTTTAAAGTCTGATTAGAAGTTTCATTATTAAAGGTAAGCTTTACCTGACCTGATTTTGTAACAGTAGCATACTGATTCTTACTGCCATTTTCTTTGCTCGCTCCAATGATTACCGGAGTACCGTCTGTTATCACATTGGCAGTCACTGTATATGTAGCACATGGGATAACATTTACAATCTGACTGGCAATATCTGCTCGTTGTCCGGAAGACAGATAAAGTTTTCCGTCCACTACTTTGGCATCATCCTCTAAATTCCAGCCCTTCGCCCCCTCTGAAAAATCACCATTCACAATATGCTCATAATTTTCCTTTTCAGAAAGTTCGGGGAAAGAATTCTCTGCCCAGCCATCATATGCATAAGTCTCATTTTGTTCTACATCGCCGCTTTCATGGAAAGGCGTGATCTTTACGGAATCGATTTCAAAAACCGTGGTATCAAAATCAGCCAGTCCTGACCAACCGGTATCTGCTTTCCCATCCTTGTCCGAATCTTCAGAATACGGAAACCAAAGTCCAATCCAAAAACGTCCTGCTTTGGTTGGAATATTCGTATAGGAACTATACAAATGTTCATTATCAATATAAAAATCTACTCTTGGAGTTTCATTGGCATCTCCTGTGTGCCAATCAAAACGATAGGTATGGAACTTTCCGTCATTTACCGAAAATCCCAAATCATGGAAATGAGATGTGTGTTTGTTTTCACGCACATAGGTGTTAAAACGTGCAGAACTGAAATTAGGATCCGGATTTTTACCGGTTCCGGTTGGTATTTCAATATCAATCTCGTGGTTTTCAGTACAATATCCCCAGCTTGCATATTCCGGAACATATCCTTCGTCACCGGGATAATACTCTTCATATTCAAAGGTCCAAAGCGCAGAACACGCTCCCAGATCCGGTGCTACCTTTGCCACGACCTCATAGCTTCCCGAACCAAAATATTCCTTGGTTGCAATCGCAGCACCGGTAAGTGTGCCATCTGTTCTTCCAATCCCCGGAATATCTCCGCTATACTTTAAACCATGTCCTTCAAGTTTTAATGTTCCGTCAGAAACAGAAACATTTTCTTTTACAACACCGCCGTTTTCCCCTCCCCAGCGTTTGTTTGCAATCAGCCATTTGCTCTTATCAAGATTCCCCTCTTCGAAATCATCAAAGAAAACATTTAACTGTGGTGGTTGTTCCCCGGCTATGATACGATTGGCCGGCAACATAAATAATGTAAGCGCCACAAACATAACCAGAGACATAATTCTCTTTGTCTTCATAAAGCCCCTCCTTTTATTCTTTTATAACACCCAAACAATATTTTAATATATTATCTGTATAATCACAAGGATTCTTCCCTTTTTTGCTAAATGTGAAGAAAACATATTAAACATAACAAAACACCCACCTAATAATAGACTTATCAAGTGAGTGCTTTGAATTCTTTTTCGTTTTCATCGGAATGCCCTTTTCCATTCTCCCCAGAATTACCAGGATAATTGTACTAAAACATACACCACAACATGTATGATGGAATTTTAATAATATCCTGATCAACCGAGAAATTTTTAGGATGAATAATGATCTGTGTCTCAACTTTTCTTCCAAATACATCCTTAAATCTTCCCAATGATGTGGTTGTATAATTTTTTGAAGACTTAACTTCTATTGGATTAATTCTGTATTTCACTTTACTATCATTTGATATCAAGAAATCTATTTCTATATCATTTCTATGCTTTTCCTCACTGTATCTCCCATGTAGCACTTAACAAAAGCCTCATTTTTATTAAGTGAAAGGCCAACATTAGTCAGATTTCAAGTCTTTATCAAAGATACGATCAAATGAAAGCAGACCAAAAACAAGTAAGCAATGTTCGAAAAAATGTAGAAACAATCCTAAATCATAACACAGATAGAAGTTCTCAAAAAAAGGTGCTCGAATGAGCACCTTAGTATGGTTCTCTCTTTAAGGACTCAAACTAACGCTTTTTGAAATCTCTAGTTGCTAATATATTATTCCGATAATACTGTCTATCGGGGGGGGCATTTTTCAGCCTTCACTTTAGCGCGTTAATGTGTGTAATGGTTCTTGAAAATTCCTATTTTTTATCCTTCACTAAATCTGTTTATCCGTCCGTAAATTTCATTTTCATTCTTCTAATACCCTATACAACCGTTCTAAGTTCAAACGACCCTTGGCAATTCCAAATTTATTCCCCGACAATAAATATTTTTTCAGATTTCTGTGCAATGTAGTATTTTCTGGCAGATTATCATTTATTTCTGAATATCCTGGAAAAATCCATCCCATATACCATGTTTGGTTGTAATCTATTGATTCTATATCAAAAAGACT